>DATNBT010000491.1:0-10044 GCA_035571855.1 Vicinamibacterales bacterium | reverse complement strand
TCACGAGGTCCCAGAAGCCGGCGCCGAACCACGCCGCCGCCTGCACCGGCGAGTTGCCGATTGAGACCGCCGCGGTGAAGACGATGAGGACAGCGACGAGCGCGAGGGCGAAGGCGTCGGGAAACCATTTCTCGAACCACTCGGACAGGCGCAGACCGGCGCGGGCCAGCCACGAGTTCGACGCCGCGGGGTCGGTGATCATGGGCCGCGGCATTATAATTCGCCGGTCGTGAACGACGTCACGCCCCTGCTCGAGATGCGCCGCATCTCCAAGAGCTTCCCCGGCGTTCGCGCGCTCGACGGCGTCTCGCTCACCGTCCACGCGGGCGAGGTCCACTTTCTCCTCGGACAGAACGGCGCCGGCAAGTCGACGCTGATGCGCGTCCTCTGCGGCGCGCACCGTCCCGATGCCGGGGAGATCCTGCTCAACGGCGCGCCGGTGCGGCTGACCTCGCCCGCCGATGCGCGCCGGCTCGGCGTCGCGGTCATCTTCCAGGAGTTCTCGCTCGTCCCGTACCTCGACGTCGCGCAGAACATCTTTCTCGGACGCGAAACCGGCCGGCGGCGGATGCATGCCGAGGCGCGCCGGCTGCTCGACACGCTCGGCGTCGCGCTCGACACGCGTACGCTCGTGCACGAGCTCGGCGTCGCGCAGCAGCAGGTCGTCGAGATCGCCAAGGCGCTGTCGCAGCACGCGCGCATCCTGGTGATGGACGAGCCGACGGCGGCGCTGTCGGACCACGAGATCGATCGCCTGTTCGCGCGCATCAGAGCGCTCAAGGCGGACGGCGTCGCGATCATCTACATCTCGCACCGGCTGCAGGAGATCGCGGCGATCGGCGATCGCGTGACGGTCCTGCGCGACGGGAAGAACGTCGCGTCGTTCGATGCGACTGAGAGCCAGGCGAACATCTCGAACGTCGTGCCCTTGATGGTCGGGCGGGCGGTCGAGACCACGTACCGGCAGAGTTTCTGTGCGCGTCCCGGGGACGTGGTCCTCGACGTGCGCGGCCTCTCGGCGGCCACCGGTGTGAACGACGCCTCGCTGACCGTGCGGGCGGGAGAGGTCGTGGGCCTGGCGGGCCTGGTCGGCGCGGGCCGCAGCGAGCTCGTGCGCGCGATCTTCGGCGCGGACCCGGTGACCGGTGGAACGGTGCGCGTCAACGCGCGGGCGGGAGAGGCGGGACGGGCGGGACAAGCGGGATGGGCGGGACGGGCAGGACCTGTCGGAGCCGTTCGCGCGGGGGTTGCGCTCGTCCCTGAGAATCGAAAGACCGAAGGGCTCGCGCTCAATCGATCCGTCGAGGACAACGTCCTCGTCGCCGGCCTGCGCCGGCTGTTCCCGCGCGGCTGGTACTTCGCGCGCGCCGCGGCGACGGTCGCCCACGACGTCGTCTCGAAGCTGCGCATCGCGACGCCGTCGATTACGCGCGCGGTCCGGTTTCTCTCGGGCGGCAACCAGCAGAAGGTCGTCATCGGCAAATGGTTCACCGCCGGCTCGCGGTTCTTCATCTTCGACGAGCCGACCCGCGGCATCGACGTCGGCGCGAAGGCGGAGATCTACGGCGTCATCGAACAGCTCGTGTCCGGCGGCGCCGCGGTGCTCATGATCAGCTCCGAGCTGCCGGAGATGGTCGCCGTCTGCGATCGCGCCTACGTCATGCGCGACAAGCGGATTGTCGGGGAGCTGGGCCGGCGTGAGCTGACCGAAGCCAACATCCTGAGACTGGCGATGCATCATGAGTAGTCCGGCTGAAGCCGGACACTACCAGGGCCGGCTGGTGGTGTCCGCCTTCAGGCGGACCGTACCGGGCGCCGCGTATCTGCTTGTCGTCCTCGCGATCGTCTTCTCGATCTTCGGATCCGGATTCGCGACAAGGTTCAACGTCCTGAACATCGGCGTGCAGTCGTCGGTGCTCCTGCTGCTCGCGCTGCCGATGACGCTCATCATCATGACGGAGGGCCTCGACCTCTCGATGGGCGCCGTCCTGAGCCTGGCGGGCGTCGTTCTGGCAACCGAGCTGATGAACGAGCGCAGCCTGGCCACCGGTCTGGCCGCCGCGATCGGCGTCGGCCTCGCGTTCGGCATCGGCAACGGCGTCCTCGTCGTCGCGCTCGGCGTTCCGCCGTTTGTGGCCACGCTCGGCACGCTCGGCATCGCGCAGGGAGCCGCGCTCGTCCTCACCGGCGGCCAGAGCGTCGTCGGCATCGGCGACGCGCTGCCGGCGCTGTACGCGCGGGCGCCGGCGGGCATTCCGTTTTCGATCTGGGTCGCCGCGGCGGCGTTCCTCGTGTTTCGGTTTGCCTTGCAGCGAAGCCGCTTCGTGTCGTACGCGTCGGCCATCGGCGGCAACCGCGAGGCGCTCGTGCTTGCCGGCGTGCCTGCCGGCGTCTACCAGGTCGCGACGTACGCGCTCGGCGGCGCGATGGCGGGACTGGCGGCGCTGCTGCTGACGGGACGCATCAGCGCCGGCCATCCGACGGCGGCGATCGGGATGGAGTTCGACGCCATTGCCGCGGTCATCGTGGGCGGGACGTCGTTCGAGCGCGGAAAGGGCAGCATCGGCGGCACGCTCATCGGCGTCCTGACGATCGGCGTGCTCAAGAACGGCCTCAACGTCCTCGACGTCTCCTCGTCGCTGCAGGTCGCGAGCATCGGCGTCCTCGTCATCGTCGCGCTCGTGATCGACTCGGTGCTGAAGCGATGAAGAGAGCGGCGTACCGCCTCATCGCCGTCGCGCTGATCGCCGTCGTGCTGACGTTCACGACCGACGTCTTCCTGACACCGGCCAATCTGCTCAACGTCCTGCGGCAGGCGAGCCTCACGTTTCTCATCGCGTCCGGTGTCACGCTGACGATTCTCACGGCGGGTCTCGACCTGTCGGTCGGCGCGAACGTCGGCCTGTCTGCGTGCCTGGCGGCGACGGTGATGAAGTCGACGGGCTCGATCGCCCTCGGCGTGATGACCGGGCTCGGCTTCGGCAGCCTCGTCGGATTGCTCAACGGCCTGATCATCACGCTCCTGAAGCTGCCGCCGTTCATCGCGACCTACGGCATGCTGTGGACGCTGAACGGCGTGACGTACTGGTTCATGGGCGGGCAGACGATCTACGGATTCTCGCCCGGCTTCCGTCAGCTCGGCAGCGGCTACTGGCTCGGCGTGCCGGTGCCGATCTACGTGATGGCGGCGTTCCTCGTCGCGGGCGGGATTTTTACGCGCTACACTACGTTCGGCCACGAGGTGTACGCGATCGGCGCGAATCCCGAGGCGGCGCGTCTCTCCGGCGTGCCGGTGCGTTCGCGGCTGAATCTCGTGTACATCCTCAGCGGCGCGATGGCGGGGCTCGCCGCGATCGTGTATCTGGCGCGGCTCAACTCGGCGGAAGCGGACATCGGCGAGGCGCTCACGCTGCCGGCGATTGCCGCGGTGCTCATCGGCGGCACGTCGCTCTTCGGCGGCGAAGGAAGCCTCACGGGCACGCTCGTCGGCGCGTTGACGCTGACGCTCGTGGTCAACGGGATGAACCTGTTGAACGTGGACGCGAACTGGCAGCCGCTCGTGACGGGAGTGATTGTGATTCTGGCGGTGTGGATCGACGTGGTGACGAGGCAGAGAGCGGAGCAGAGAGTATGAGACAGCTTCAAACACAGAGAACACTAAGAACACAGAGAAGACTTTTTCTGATCGTCTCCGTGTTCTCTGTGTTCTCTGTGTTTAAAATCTGCGTTCTCTATGCGGACAACGAGCGCATCGCGGTCTTCACGAAGAATCAAACGAATCCGTACTTCACCATGCTGCGCATGGGCGCCGAGAACGCGGCGCGCCAGATGAACGCGAAGGTGACGCAGTACGTGCCGACGCGTCCCGACAGCATCCCGGATCAGATGAGCCAGATCGAGGACGCGATCGCGAAGCGTCCCGATGCCGTGCTGTTCGCGCCGGTGGACTTCAAGGCGATGGGCCCCGGCGTGTTGAAGCTGAACGCGGCGAAGATTCCCGTGATCAACATCACCGACCGCGTCGAGAAAGGACAGATCGTGACGTTTGTCGGCGTCGACGACTACGACGTCGGCCTCGCCACGGCGCGCTCGCTGTTCAGGAAGATGGGCGGCAAGGGCGGCATCATCATCCTCGAAGGCGTGCGCGGCGTGCTCACGAGCTCCGAACGCATGCGCGGCTTTCAGCAGGCGCTCAAGGAATTTCCCGGCATCAAGCTGCTCGCCTCGCAGCCGGCGAACTATCAGCGGCTGATGGCGCTGCAGGTGACGGAAAACCTGCTGCAGTCGCACCCGAACATCCAGGGCGTGCTCGCGGCCAACGACGCCATGGCGCTCGGCGCGCTCGAAGCCGCCGACGGCGCGGGCAGGAAAGTATTCGCGGTCGGCATCAACGGCACGAAGGAAGCGATGGACGCCATCAAAGCGGGCCGCCTGCTCGCCTCCGGCGACAACAACGGCTTCATCCAGGGCTGCATGGGGACGCTGGCCGCGATCCGGACGCTGCGGAAGCAGCCGGTGCCGAAGGAGATCGTGTTTCCCGCCGTCGTGATCGACCAGAGCAATTACAAGCAGTACGACATTCCCGACGCGCAGCGCGTGTGCCCGAAGTGGGAGAGCGTGGTGAAATAGGCGGGATGGGCGGGATGCGCGAGATAGTAGTGCAGGCCTTCAGGCCTGCATGCAAGCGTGATAATCTTTCCTGCATGCAGAACCCTGTCAGGCGCGTAACCTTCTTGTTCGCTGCAATTTCGGCGATCCTGCTGACTTCCACGCTGACGTTTGCTCAAGCGCCGGCGGCGCAGGGACGTGGCGGCGGCCGCGGCCGCGGCGCCGCGCCGGCCGCTCCCACCGGGCCGGTCCCTCGCACTGCTGACGGCCATCCCGATCTGACGGGCAACTGGCAGCCGAACGCCATCGGCCAGAACGTGGACATGATTCGCGCCGGCGTCGAAGTCCCGATGCTGCCGGAAGCGAAGGCGATCTACGACAAGCGCAAGGCCGCGCTCGGCCGCGAAGATCCCGAAGCGCGCTGCCTGCCGCCCGGCGTCCCGCGCATGAGCACGACGCCGTATCCATGGCGCTTCATCCAGACCCCGAAGGAACTCGTCGTCGTCTACGAAGGCGGCGCGCACATCTGGCGCGACATCTGGCTGGATGGCCGCCCTCACAACCCGCAGGTCGAAGAGACGTGGCTCGGCGATTCGATTGGCCACTGGGAAGGCGACACGCTCGTCGTCGAAACCGTGGGGCAGAACGACATCACGTGGATCGACGCCGCCGGCATCCCGCACTCGAAGGACATGAAGGTCACCGAGCGCATCACGCGCACGGACCTCGGCCACATGGAGATCGTCCACATCATCGACGACCCGAAGACGTTCTCGCGTCAGTGGACGTTCACGACCCACCCGACGATGCTCAAGGGCGAGCTGATCGAGTACATCTGCCAGGAGAACAACAGGGACGTCGATCACCTGGTGGGGGCCAAGTAGTCGAAGCTCGAACTGAGAAGTTAGAACTGAGAAGTTAGAATTCAGAAGTACGGCCGAGGGCCGCTCGCGGAAACGCGGGCGGCCTTTCGTTTTCTACCGACTCACTCAAGATGAAACCTTGGCAGTAGGTTGTTGTGGCCGTCCGCTCGTCGGATCACGGCCGGACGTCAGACGGCGGCTGGAGACTGGAGACTAGGACGCGTGTTTCCGCGCCGGACCGGCGAGTTGGCTCTCGTGACCGGTCTCGTGCACGTAGAGACGCAGCGTGGCGACGGCAATCGACATCAGGATTGGTCCGACGATCAGGCCGGAGATGCCGAAGACCTCGAGACCGCCGAACAGCGCGATGAAGGTGAGAATCGCGGGCGTGTCCTCGTCGCCGACGAGCGCGGGCCGGAGGACGTAGTCGCTCACGCCGATGACGGTCACGCTGCACCAGACGAGCTCGAGCACCGCGCGGCCGGTGTGACCGGTGAAGATCAGATACAGACCCGCCGGCACCCAGATGAGCAGCGTGCCGACACCGGGGATGAGCGATGCGAAGGCCGTTGCCGCGCCGAAGAACGCCGGCTGCGGCACGCCTGAGATCCAGTAGCCGATTCCCGCGAGAATCCCCTGCGCGAGTCCGGTGACGACGGTGCCGGCGAGCGTCGCTTTGCCGGCGCGTCTGAACTCGTCGAGCACCGCGCGCGTGTGCGCGGGCTGCAGCGGCGCGGCTGCCTCGACCGCGTCCGCCATGGCCGGCCAGCAGCGCAGGACGAGGAACATCGCCAGCAGCGCGAAGAACAAACCCAGCAGCAGACTGAACGTTCCGGCAGCCGCGGCCGCGGCAATCGCGCCCGCGCGCGTCGCCGCCTCGCCGACGCCCGCCTCCAGCTTCGACGACACGCTGGCCAGATCGAAGCCGTGACGCGCGAACCACGCGGTCACGTTGTTCGCGGCGGAGCCGCCGTTCTGGAGTTCGTCGCGCACCGTCATCATGAATCCCGACAGGTGCGTGATGAACAGGGTGAGGAAGCCGGCCGCCGCCGCGAGAACTACGGCCCCGGTGCCGGCGACCAGGATCGTCGCGCTCAGTACCGGACGCTTTGTCCGCCGCGACAGCCGCTTGTACAGGGGCTCGACGACGAAGCCGGTGAGGGCGCCGAGCAGCAGGCTGATCGCGAATGGCAACGCAAGCCACACCACAACCGCGAGAGCGGCAACGGCCAGCCACATGAGGGCGCGTGATTCGGCATGGGTGCGCATCTGGATGGGCTTAAAGCAAAACGCTCGCCCGCCTTGCCAGGGCCACGGCGGGCAAGCCCTACTGGATCCGATCGTCGTCGACGACCAGGACGATCGGGAAGACGTCTACTGGCAGGCCTCGGTGATGCAGATCGACTCGAGCGTGCGTCCGACGGGCGGCGTGGGCAGGCCCCTGGCCGCCATCAGCTTGCGCAGCAGCAGCCCGGTCTCCGGGTGCGGAATCGCCGACTGGACGCCGACGCGGACGAGGCCGTCGGCGTAGTCCACGGGCAGCCACGTGTGGGTGGCGAGCTCGCGGCTGCCGCGGTTGTCCGTGTTGCCGAAGTCGTGGATGTCCATGCGCGCGCCGCGATCGACGAGCAACTGGACGACGGCGGTAGCGCCTTTGTGCGCCGCGCCGTGGAGCGCGACGCGGCCGGTCGCGGCCTGCTCGTTCGGATCGAGGCCGAGGTCGAGGAGCATGCGCACGGCTTCGAGCGTGTCTTTCGGCGACCACTCGTACGTGATGCCTTCGACCCAGCCGATGCCCGCGGCCACCTGCAGCGCCGAGATGCCGAGCTCGGTCTTGATCTTCGGATCCGCGCCGTGCGCGAGCAGGAGCTTCATCAGCGGAAGATCGCCCGACTGCGACGCGCGCAGAAACGCCGTCGCGCCGTTTTCGTCGAGCCACTGGTTCGTGAAGACGGTGCGCGTCTCGGTGCTGTCCTTCACGCGGGCGTTCACGTTCGCGCCCTTGTCGATCAGCAGCTTGATGAAGTCGAGATGATCCATGTCCGGCTTGCGGACCGGGTAGTCGCCGTTCTCGATGTTCCGGTTGTCGGTGGCGAGGTAGAGCGGCGTCCAGCCGCCCTTGTTCGCGAGGTTGACGTCCGCGCCGTGCTCGACGAGATATTCACCGAGCTTGTAGTACCGGTTCTGCGTCGCGACGAGCAGCGGGCTCCAGCCGTAGCCGGTCGTCTGATTGATGTCCGCGCCGGAGGCGAGCAGCACCTTCACCGAATCGAGATCGTCGGCGCGCACCGCGAACACGAGCGGCGTCAGCTGTCCGCCGTCTTTCGGCGCCGGCGCGCGTCCGCGCCCGAACGCCGCGACCGCGGCGTCGTCGTTCTCGTCGAAACCGGAACCGTCCCCGGCGTCGCCGCCGCGTCCGCGTCCGCGCCCACCACGTCCCGCCTGAGCGCCGCGGCCGTTCGCGTTGCCGGCCGCTGCTGCACCCTGGGCGCCGGCGATGTCACCGCGCCCGCCGGCGGCGACGGCCGCCTTGATGTCGCTGTCGGTGGCGGCCTTGGCGCTGCCGTTGAGGCCGCCGATCTGTCCGAGCCCCGGAATCTGCTGGCCGGCCGCGATGGCCGCGCCGAGCGCCGCGACGGCGCGGCGCGGATCGCCGGACTTGCCGAGCGCCGGACCTCGGCCGCGTTCGACCGGGGCCGAACGCGCCTTCAGGTCGGCGCCGCGATCGAGGAGGAGCTTGATCGCGGCGGAGTGGCCCTCGTCGGCCGCCCACATCAGCGGCGTCGTGCCGCGCAGCGTTTCCTTCGCGTTGGGATCGGCGCCGTGATCGAGCAGGACCTTCATCGCGTCGACGTTGCCGGTACGCGCCGCGATCATCAGCGGCGAGCGGCCGGCGGGGAGCTTCTCGTTCGCGTCGGCGCCGCCTTCGATGAGCACCGAGAGGACCTTCGCGTCGCCGTTGACGCTGGCGAGCCAGAGCGGCGTGACCCCCTCGCGCGTCGCCGCTTTCGGATCCGCGCCGGCTCGCACGAGCATCTGCACCAGGTCGCGATCGCCGCGGTACACCGCCCAGTGCAGCGCGGTCGAGCCGTCGTTCTGCGGCGCGTTGACGTCGGCCTTCCGGCCGATCAGCGCGCGCACGGCGGCCGTGTCTCCCCGCATCGCCGCGTCGGCCACGTCGGACTTGCCGGCGTACAGGGTGGGCGCGAACGCGAACGCGGCGAGCGCCAGCGCTCCGAGAGCCCTCAGTCCTACGCCCTTCGCCCTGTTAGATCGCAGCAAGTTTCCCCTCGCTATCGCCAATCTGATCCTGGCTGATGCCGTACTTGTCGAGAATCGTGAGCAGGAGGCTGCCGGTCGGCACGGTCTTGGTCGGATAGGCGATGTGGCGGTTGCCTTTCACCTTGCCGTTGAGCGCGCCGACGAGCACGTGCGGCACGTCGTAGTGCACGTGCTGGTTCGAGTTGCCCATGTTGCTGCCGTAGAGCACGAGCGAGTGATCGAGCAGCGTGCCGTTGCCGTCCTTCGTCTTCGCGAGCTTGTCGATGAAGTAGGCCAGCATCTTGATGTGGTACTGGTTGATCTTCGAGAGCAGCGCGATCTGGCGCGGGTCTTCGCCGTGATGCGACACGCCGTGGAAGCCCGAGGTCGGCGCCGCGCTCTCCGGATACGTGCGGCCCGTGAGGTCCCGGGCGAAGAGCAGCGTGCCGACGCGCGTGATGTCGGCCTGGAAGGCGAGCGCGAGCAGCGAGAACTGGATCTTGATGTGCTCGTCGAAGGTCTGCGGGACGCCGGTCGGCACGGCGAAGTCGTCCGGCGCGACGCTCGACGCCTTCATCGCAATCTGCAGGCGGCGCTCGATCTCGCGGACGTTCTCCGTGTAGTCGTCGATCCGGGCCTTGTCCGGCGCGCTGACTTCACCCTTCATGTGCGCGAGGCTGCCCGTCAGCGAATCGAGGATGCTGCGATCGCGCTTGCGGCGCGCGGCGCGAAGCTCCGCGGTGCTGCCGTCGCCGAACATCCGCTCGAAGACGACCTGCGGGTTCAGCTCCATCGGCAGCGGAGAGCTCGGCGTCGACCAGGAGATCGTGTTCGTGTAGGTGCAGCTGTAGCCCTCGCCGCAGTTGCTCGAGTTCGATCCCGGATCTTCGACGGCGAGCTGCATCGACGGCATCAGGTTGTCGCTGCCGATCCGCTGCGCGATGATCTGATCGATCGTCGTCCCCGCGTAGAGGTCGGCGCCCGTGGTCTTGCGCGGCTTGTTCGCGCAGAGAAACGCCGCGGCCACCCAGTGGTCGGCGCCCGTCGCTCCTGGCGGCGGCTCGGCCGAGCGCGAGTGCATGCCGCTCAGAATCGTCGTGTAGTCGCGGAACGCCTCGAGCGGCTGCCAGTTGAACGGGAAGTCCGGATTGGCGCCGACCTTCTCGGGCACCCAGTACCCAGGAGCCCCGCCGTGCGGGACGAACAGGCCGACGAACCGGGGCGGCGGTGCCGCCGCCTTCGACTGGGCCAATGTCGTGCGCGCAGGCACCATCGCCTCGAGGAACGGGAGCGCCAGTGCCGCACCAGCGCC
>DATNBT010000490.1:0-7056 GCA_035571855.1 Vicinamibacterales bacterium | reverse complement strand
GAGGGGTACACGGACGCCCTGGCGTCGACCAAGAAGATCCTTCGCGACGTGTTCGAGGCCGGCGACGCGTGGTTCCGGACCGGCGACCTGATGAAAAAGGACGAAGCCGGCTATTTCTACTTCGTCGATCGGATCGGCGATACGTTCCGCTGGAAAGGCGAGAACGTCGCCACCTCGGAGGTGTCGGACGCCATCTGCCGGTTTCCTGGAATCAGGGACGCGAGCGTCTACGGCGTCACGATTCCCGGCGCCGACGGCCGCGCGGGCATGGCCGCCGTCGTGGCCGACGCGGACGTGGATCTCGCCGCGCTGCGCACGCACCTCGCGGAGCGGCTGCCCGACTACGCCTGCCCGGTGTTCCTGCGCGTCCGCGATCGGCTGGACGTCACCGGCACGCTCAAGCACACGAAGAACGCGCTCGTACGCGACGGATACGACCCCGAGGCCGTCCGAGACGCGATGTACTTCAACGATCGCGCCTGCCGGACGTACGTCCCGCTCGACCAGTCGCTGTACGAGCGTATCCGGCGCGGCGACGTCCGGGCCTAGTCATGGAGATTGGCGATCTTCGCAGGTTCATCGCCGGCCGCGAGCGCGAGATCGCGAGCGGTCCGATCGTCCCCGACGTCGCGCCCGACGAGATCCGGGCGTATCTCGGCTCGCGGTACGACTTCTCGACGCCCGCCGCGCTCGACGAGATCGTCGCGGACGTCGAGCTCATGCTGCGGGGCTGGCAGGTGCAGGTGACGCACCCGCGGTACTTCGGCCTGTTCAACCCGAGCGTGACCGTCGCGTCGGTCGTCGCCGAGACGCTGGTCGCGATGTACAACCCGCAGCTGGCGACGTGGCGCACCTCGCCCGCGGCCAACGAGATCGAGCGGCACACGCTCGCATGGCTGTCGTCGAAGTTCGGCTTGCCGTCCGACAGCGTCGCGAACTTCACCACAGGTGGAGCGGAAGCCAACCTCTCCGCCGTGATCGTCGCGTTGACGCGGGCGTTTCCGGCGTACGGACAGGACGGTCTTCGAGCGATCTCCGCGCAGCCGGCGATCTATGTGACACGGCAGGCGCACAACTCGTTCAACAAGATCGCGCATATCACCGGGATCGGGCGCCGGGCGATTCGAACGGTCGCGACGGACCGCGATCTGCGGATGGATCCCGTCGATCTCGCGAGCCAGATGGCGCAGGACCGCCGGGACGGACTCACGCCCGTCATGGTCGTCGGCACGGCGGGGACGACGGCGGCGGGGGCGATCGATCCGCTTCCGGACCTCGCCCGGTTCTGCCGCGCCGACAACCTGTGGTTTCACGTCGACGCCGCCTGGGGCGGAGCCGCAATCCTATCTCCTCGACTGCGCGGGTACCTCGCGGGCATCGACGCCGCCGACTCGATCACGTGCGACGCGCACAAGTGGTTCTCGGTGCCGATGGGCGCCGGCATGTTCTTCTGCCGGCATCCCGGCGTCGTGAGGGAAGCGTTCCGCGCGGAGACGGTCTACATGCCCGGCAGGACGGCCGGACCGGTCGACGATCCCTACACGACGTCGGTGCAGTGGTCGCGCCGCTTCATCGGCCTGAAGCTGTTTCTCTCGCTCGCCGAACATGGCGAGTCCGGCTACGCCGGCATGATCGAGCATCAGGTGCGGATGGGGGACCTGCTGCGCAGTTCGCTCCAGCGGACGGGCTGGCGCATCGTCAACAGCACGCCGCTGCCGCTCGTCTGCTTCACCCGCCCGGGGCTGGACGTGAAGCGATTTCTTGCGGACCTCTACGCGAAGCAGATCGCGTGGATGTCGGAGGTCCGCCTTGCGGACGCGACGCCGGTGCTGCGCGCGTGCGTCACGAGTTTCAGGACCACGGAATCCGACGTCGACTGGATCGTCCGGGAAATGAGCCGGCTCGTCGGAAACGATTGTGAGGTGACGGCATGAAGCGCGAGACCATCGCGATCCATGGCGGGTACGACGGCGATCCGGCCACGAAGGCCGTGGCGGTGCCGATCTATCAGACCGCCGCGTACGAGTTCGACAGCGCGGATCATGGCGCCGCGCTGTTCAACCTGGAGATCCCCGGCTACCGCTACACGCGGATCAACAATCCGACGACGGCGGTGCTCGAACGCCGCGTCGCCGAGCTCGAGGGCGGGGTGGGCGCGCTGTGCGTCGCGTCAGGACAGGCGGCGGTCCACCATGCCGTGCTGAACGTCACCGCGCTCGGCACCAACATCGTCTCCGTCCCGCAGCTCTACGGCACGACGCACACGCTCTTCGCGCATCTGCTGGCCGGGCAGGGCGTGACGGTGCGCTTCGCCGCGTCGGATCGCGCGGATGCGATCGAGAGCCTCATCGACGATCAGACCCGCGCCGTCTACTGCGAGAGCGTCGGCAATCCGGCGGGCAACATCGCGGACGTCGAGGCGCTTGCCCGTGTGTCGCACAAACACGGCGTGCCGCTGATCGTCGACAACACCGTCGCGACGCCCATCCTTCTGCGGCCGATCGAGTACGGCGCCGACGTCGTGGTGCACTCGCTCACCAAGTTCATGGGCGGGCACGGGACGACGCTCGGCGGCGCGATTGTCGACAGCGGACGCTTCCCGTGGAAGGAGCACGCGCGCCGCTTTCCGATGTTCAGCACGCCGGATCGGTCGTATCACGATCTCGTCTACACGGATCACTTCAAGGACGCGGCCTACATCGGCCGCTGCCGCAGCGTGTATCAACGCACGACCGGTGCCGTGCTGTCGCCGTTCAACGCGTTCCTGCTGCTGCAGGGCATCGAGACCGTGGCGCTGCGCATCGAGCGGCACGTCGAGAACGGCCGGCGGGTCGCCGAGTATCTGCGCCGCGATCCGCGCGTGTCGTGGGTCAACTACGCGGGATTCACGGAGAGCCCGTCGTACGCGCTCACGCGGAAGTATCTCGGCGGCCGGGCCTGTTCGCTCATGACCTTCGGCGTCACGGGCGGCTTCGACGCCGGCAGGAAGTTCTACGACAGCCTCACGCTGATCAAACGGCTGGTCAATCTCGGCGACGCGAAGTCGCTCGCGTGCCATCCGGCCTCCACGACGCATCGGCAGATGTCCCGCGACGAACAGCGTGCCGCCGGTGTGAGGCCGGAAATGATCCGGCTGAGCGTCGGCATCGAACACGTCGACGACATCATCGCCGACCTCGATCAGGCGCTGGGGACGATGGACGTCTCGGAGATGGGAGCGGCGTGATGGCGCTCGACGTCGCGGTCGTCAACAACATGCCGGACGCGGCGCTCGATGCGACCGAGCGGCAGTTCCGCGGCCTGCTCGACGCCGCCGCGGACGGCGACGCGGTGCGCCTGACGTTCTACTCGCTGCCGGAGGTGCCGCGTGGTGATTTCGGCCGCCGGCAGGTCAGCCGCTACGACGACCTCGATAGTCTGTGGAGCCGGCATCACGACGGCCTCATCGTCACGGGCGCCGAGCCGGTCGCGGCCAGCCTCGCCGACGAACCGTTCTGGGGAAGCCTCACGCGTGTGCTGGCGTGGGCCGAGGATCACACGCACTCGACCGTGCTGTCGTGCCTCGCCGCGCATGCCGGCATCCTGCATTTCGACGGCATCGCGAGACGTCCGCTCGGCCGCAAGCGGTTCGGCGTGTTCGAGTGCGCGAGCGTCTCCGATCACATCCTCACCGCCGGCACGCCGAGCGCCATGCGGATGCCGCATTCGCGGTGGAATGAGATTCCGGAAGAGGCGCTCCTGAACTGCGGGTATCGAGTGCTGACGCGGTCGGACGATGCGGGCGTCGACGCGTTCGTAAAACAGCGCGGCAGTCTGTTCGTGTTCCTGCAGGGACATCCCGAATACGACGCGGTGACGCTGCTGCTCGAGTTCCGCCGTGACATCGGCCGGTTCCTTCGAGGGCAGCGCGAGACTTACCCGCGGGCGCCGGAGGGGTACTTCGACGTGCAGACGGTCGCCGCGCTGGACGCATTGCGCGAGAGGGCGCTCGTCGAGCGGCGGGAAGAACTGCTCGCGGATTTTCCGCTCCAGGCGGCCGCCGCCGCGGTGACCAACACCTGGCGCTCGACCGCCGAGGCGATCTACCGCAACTGGCTGGCGTACATCCGCGCGCAAAAGGAGCGCACGGTGCAGGCGGCGTAATGAATCGCGGCGTCCGCTCCGGGAGGATTCCTCAGCTGGACGCGATTCGCGGCATCGCGATCCTGATGGTGATCGTGCACAACCAGGGCCTGTTCCCCGACGGGTGGATGGGCGTGGACCTGTTCTTTGTGCTGTCGGGATTTCTGATCACCGGGATTCTCGTCGACACGCGGGAGTCGCCCGGCTATTTCAGGCGCTTCTACGCCAGGCGATGCCTCAGGATCTGGCCGCTGTACTTCTGCGCGCTCGCGTTCATGTTCGTGATGGTGCCGCTGCTGCGGCCGTCGGAGTCGCACACCGTCTTCGACAAGTCCTCGCCCTGGTGGTCGTATCCTCTTTTCCTTCAGAACGTGCTGGTTCGCAATCCGACGGGCGCGGCCGGTCTGCTCGCCGTCACGTGGTCGCTCGCGATTGAAGAGCAGTTCTACCTCGTCTGGCCCTGGGCCGTCCGGTACGGATCGCTCGCCGGCATTCGTCGTCTTGCGGTCGCCGTCGTGTGCCTGTCGCCGGCGCTTCGCTTCTACCTGTCGCACCACGGCGTCAATCTGTACACGAACGTCTTCTGCCGGCTCGACGGCCTGATGGCGGGAGCGCTTCTCGCGCTCCTCGTCCGGTCGGACGGCTTCGTCCCGGCGAGATTCATTCGAACGGCGTGGGTGTCGGCGGTCGCGGCCGCGGTTCTGGCGGGTGCGTTGGAAGCCGTCGACGCGCGGTGGATTGTCTACTCGCTGAGCGCCGCGGCGTCGGCGTCGTTCGTCTACCTGGCGTTGTTTTCACGGCGAGCCTGGCTCCAGTCGGTGCTGACGAACCGTTTCCTCGTGGGCACCGGGATCATCAGCTACGGACTGTATCTTCTCCATAAGATCCCGTTCGATCTCCTGAAGGCGGCTCATCTCGAACGGCGGCCGGTGCTGGTCCTCGCCGCCGGCATCGCGGCGTCGTACGCGCTCGCCGTGTTGTCGTGGAATCTTCTCGAACGTCCCGTTCTAGAGGCCGGCAAGCACCGCCTGGACGGCGTCGTACGACGCGCTGACCATGCGATCGACGACGTCGTCGGTGACGACGAGCGGGGGAGCGAAGAACAGGATGTCGCCGGTCGCGGGATGGACGCCGGCAGCGGGACGCGTCCGGGTGAACACGCCGCGCTTCATCAGCTCGGCCTTGAGACGGGCGGCAAACTGTAGATCGCCCGGAAAATTCTTCTTCGTCGCCGGATCCTCGACGAACTCGACGGCGGCGAGCAGCCCTTTTCCGGCGCGAATGTCGCCGGCGTTCGGATGATCGCCGAACGCGGCGGTCAGGCCCGCGTGGAGGCGCAGCCCCATCTTCGTCGAATTCTCCGCAAGGCCCTCCCGTTCCAGAATCTCGATGTTCTTCAACGCGACGGCGCAGCACGCCGGGTGGCCCGAGTAGGTGTACGCGTGCATCCACCGTTCGGCGGCGCCGACCGAGTCCATGGCGTCCTTGATCTCGCGGGTGACCATGATCCCGCCGAGCGGCAGATAGCCCGAGGTCACGCCCTTGGCGAACGAGACGATGTCCGCCGTCACGTTCCAGTGAGACAGGCCGAGCCAGCGGCCGGTGCGGCAGAAGCCGGTGATGATTTCGTCGGCGATCAACAGGACGTGGTGACGCGTGCAGATCTCGCGCACGCGCGGCCAGTAGTCATCGGTCGGGTAGAAAATGCCGCCGGCGCCGTGAATCGGCTCGCCGACGAACGCGGCCACGCTGTCCGGCCCTTCCCGGACGATCGCCTCCTCGAGCTCCCGCGCGGCCGCCTGGCCCACCGTCTCGCCCTGCCTGGCTCCCTGATAGCGATATGGATAGCAGGTCTGGATGTGGACGAAGCCGGGCACGCGCGGCGCGAACATCTTCCAATACGCCGGCCCCATCCCGGTGGCGCTCATCGTCTGAAGCGTCAGCCCGTGGTACGCCTGATCGCGCGCGATGATCTTCACTTTGTCCGGCTTGCCGCGGGCTTTCCAGTAGAAGCGCGCCGTCTTGAACGCCGACTCGTTCGCCTCGGAGCCCCCTGAGGTGAGGAACACCGCCTGCATCGTGCCGCCGGTGAGTTCGAGCAGACGCTGGGCCAGCGTGATGGACGGGACATTCGTCGAGCCGACGAAGCCGGAGCAGTAAGCGAGCTCTTTCATCTGCGCCGCGGCGGTGTCCGCGATCTCGGTGCGGCCGTGGCCGACGTTGACGTTCCAGAGGCCGGAGAGTCCGTCGATGTACTTGTTGCCGTCGATATCCTCCAGGGTGACCCCGCATCCCCGGACATATATATAAGGATGCGCGTTATCGACCGGGTGGTGGAACGAGTGAATCAGATGGTCCTGATCGACCCTGGCAAGCGCGGCGGCTGCTGGCGTCATGAGAGCCCGCCGAAGGCAACAAGCTTGGTTTCCATATATTCCTCCAGGCCTTCCGCTCCTGCCTCACGGCCGAGACCGCTTTCTTTCCATCCGACAAACGGCGCTTCGACCGCCTGCGGCGTCCATTCGTTCACGCCGACCATTCCGAACTCCAGTTGCTCCGACGCCCGTATTGCCGTACGGAGGTCGTTCGTCCACACGTAGGCGGCAAGCCCGTACCGCGTCGCGTTCGCCAGCGCGACGGCCTCATCCACGCCGTCGAAGGTCGCGATCGGCAGGACGGGGCCGAAGATCTCTTCTTCGTACACGCGCATCGCCGGGTGGACGCCGGCAACGACGGTCGGCTCGTAGAAGTAGCCGCGCGAGCGGCTCGAGGGCCGCGTGCCGCCGGCGCACACGGTGGCGCCCGCCTCCCGCGCCGATTCGACGAGTGCTTCCACGCGATCGCGATGGCGGCCGCTGATCAGCGGGCCGACGTCGGTCTCCGGATCGAGACCAGAACCGAGGTGGAGCGCACCGACGGCGGCCGCAACGCGCT
>DATNBT010000489.1:0-5123 GCA_035571855.1 Vicinamibacterales bacterium | reverse complement strand
GCCGAGCGCCTGCAGCTCGGCGACGAGCGCTTTCTGGAAGACCATCTGCGACGGTGTGCTCGGGACAGACGAAGAGCTGTCGTCGGAACGCGTGTCGTACTGAACGTAGCGGAGAAACCTGTCGAGGACCGGGCTGATTCCCACTACTCGAATGTAGCCATGACCGGGGCGTGATCGCTAGTGCCGATGTCGCTGAGCACCGGGCAGGCCTTCACCGTCGCGGCAAGCGCGGCGCTCGCGAAGATGTAGTCGATCCGCCAGCCGATGTTGCGCTTGCGCATCTCGCGCCACGGCGGCCACCACGTGAACACGTCGTCGTTGCCGGGATACATCTGCCGCTGGACGTCGACGAGGCCGCGGCTGAGGATGCGTTTCATCAGCGCGCGCTCTTCCGGCTGCTGTCCGATCGCCTTCGCCTTGCGTTCTTTCGCGTGGACGTCGCGATCCTCGATGGCGACGTTGAGGTCGCCGCAGATGACGAGACGGCGTCCGGTGCTCTGGAACGACGCCGCGTACGCGTCGAGCGCTTCGAGAAACCGCAGCTTCGCCGGATAGTCCTTGCCGCCGTTCGGCACGTAGACGGACGCGACCGTCACATCGCCGAGGGCATCTTTCAGATCGACGGCTGCAATCCGGTTCTCGAAGTTGAATGCGGGGTGAGTGCAGGTGGGCGCCGCCGCCGCGAACGCCTTGCTGACGTGGAGGCCGACGCCGGAGTACGCTTTCTCGCCGTGCCAGTAGCACCAGTAGTCCTGCATCCCGAAGAGGGATGCAGGCACCTGTTCAGGCGTGGCTTTGATTTCCTGGAGGCAGACGACGTCCGGGCGGTCGCGCGCAATCCAGTCTTCCAGTTGCGCGTGACGTGCCCGGATTCCGTTGACGTTCCAGGTGGCGATTTTCAGCGGGACTTAGAACCGCGCGTGAGCTGCCTGACGTTCCGCCGCGGGCACCGCCATGATGTCGGCGTGATCGGCGACGTGTTTCTTGGCGATCGCTTCGGCCTGCGCCATCGCGTCGGCGTCGCCGAGTCGGTAGACGGCGTTGGCTTCGACCAGATCCTTCTGGTGTGCCGGGGTGGCGTCGATGCTCTCGTAGATCGCCGCGACCGGGCACGCCGGGACGCAGGCGCCGCAGTCGATGCACTCTTCCGGGTGGATGTAGAGCATGGTCGCCTGCGCGAACTCGGCTTCGTCCTTGCGCGGGTGGATGCAGTCGACCGGGCACACGTCCACGCAGGCCGTGTCTTTCGTCTCGATACAGGGATCAGTAATGATGAATGGCATCGTTGTCCGTCACGCCTCCAAGCGCATGATCCTATCGAAAAGCTACAGGATTTTCCACATCATTGGGCTTGGCGCAGGCCGGTACCCCTGCGATTCGTAGAGATGTCGGGCATCCGGCGCGGCGTTCAGGGCGAGCGCGCCCACGCCGTGTCCGGCACACCACGCGTGCACGGCGTCCATCAGCCGCCGCGCGAGGGCGCGTTTGCGATGCGCCGGCTCGGTATACACGTTGTAGACAAACGCGATCCGCTCCGCCGCGATCGCGCTCGGCCCGGGCGGCCACTTCAGCAGCGTGATGCCGACGCCCGCGACGACCTCGCCGCCTCCGGATTCGCAGACCCACGCCAGGTACTCCCCGGCCGGCATCATCTTTAATAGCCAGTCGCGAAACAGCTGCCGGACGGCCGGCGCGTCGAGCGACACGCCCATCTCGGCGAACATCGCCAGCCGATGGCGCACGAGCGCCTCGACGTCGGCTGTCGTCGCGGGCCGGATGCGGTAGTCGGACATGAATCGCGGATTATACTTTTCGTCTATGGCAGACGCAGCAGCGCACGCACGGCGCGGTCCCGAGCCGCCCGACATCACCGAGAAGGGCGCGAGGGACAAGGACGGCAAGCCGCAGACGTCGAACCGGCGGCTGTTCATGCAGTTCATGGCGTTCGGCGGCGTGCGGCACGCGCGCGAGCTCGGCGTCGCGATGGAAACCGCGGGCGTCCCGGGCGTGCTCTATGAAGACGTCAACGATCCGCGCGGCGTCGGCATGATGACGTTCAGCGAGGATCCCAACTTCTTTCTCGACACCGTCCGGCCGCTGCTGACGAGCCCGGCCTTCGCCTCGCTCACGCAGAAGCCCGAATACACGATGCTCGGCCGGACGTATTCACTCGGCTACGAGCCCGATCTCGAAGACGTCCTGCTGCAGCGCCCGCGACGCACGGTGCTCAATCCGGAGTGGAGGTGGGCGGTCTATTACCCGCTGCGCCGCAGCGGCAAGTTCGCGCAGCTGCCGCCCGAGGAGCAGCGCACCATCCTCGCCGAACATGGCGCGATCGGGATGTCGTACGGGTCGGCAGACCTCGCGCACGACGTCCGCCTCGACTGCCGCGGTCTCGACAAGGAAGACAACGATTTCGTCATCGGCCTGATCGGCAAGGAGCTGTTTCCGCTGTCGCACATCGTCCAGTCGATGCGGAAAACGCAGCAGACGTCGCTCTATCTCGAACGGCTCGGGCCGTTCTTCGTGGGACGGGTCATTTATCAGAGTCCGCTCGCCTGAGGGCTGCGCTCCGAGTCGGAGCGCGAAGGCGCAGCCGAGCGTCAACGCGCCGACGGCGCGAACGTCGGCGGGCGCCGATGCTCCGTCGCCTGCTCGTACGCGTAGGCGACCTTGATGAGCGTCGGCTCACTCCAGGCGCGGCCGAAGAATGACAGGCCCACGGGTAATCCGCTCACGAATCCCATCGGCACCGTGATGTGCGGATAGCCCGCGACCGACGTGACCGTCGACGGTCCCGGCGCTGACGCCGTGCCGCCGTCGCCGTTCACCGGATCGGTCAGCCACGCCGGACCGCCCGTCGGCGCGATTAGCGCATCGAGCTTGTACTTCGTCATGACGGCGTCGATGCCCTGCGCGCGCGACAGACGATGGTTTCGTGCGAGCTCCGACTTGTACTTCACGTCGGTCAGCGGGCCTTTCGCTTCTGCGTTCATCATGATCTCCTGGCCGAAGTAGCGCAGCTCCTCGTCCTTGTGCGCGTCGTTGAACGCGATGACGTCCTTCAGCGAGTGCACCGGCGCGGCCGGCCCGAGCGACATCAGGTATTTCGTCAGGTCCGTCTTGAACTCGTAGAGCAGCACGTCCAGCTCGCTGTCGTCGAACTTGCCGAGCGTCGGCATCGGCGCCGGATCGACGATGACGGCGCCTTCGCGCGTCAGGTCCGCAATCGCCTGGCCGGCGAGCGCGTCGGCGGCGGGACTGTAGCCGAACAGCCGATCGCGGACGACGCCGATGCGCGCGCCTTCGAGGCCGTCGCGCTGCAGTGACGTCGTGTAGTCGCGCGCACGGCGCGTATCGGCGAGCTTCGTCGCGGCGTCGGCGGGATCGGATCCGGCGATCGCCGTCAGCAGCACGGCGGCGTCGGCGACCGTGCGGGCCATCGGCCCCGCGGTGTCCTGGCTGTGGGCGATGGGCACGATGCCGCTGCGGCTGACGAGACCGAGCGTCGGCTTGATGCCGACGAGCCCGTTCACGTTCGACGGCGAGACGATCGAACCGTCGGTCTCGGTCCCGACGGCGACGGCGGCGAGGTTTGCGGCGATCGCGGCGCCCGATCCGGAGCTGGATCCCGAGGGATTGCGATCGAGCGCGTACGGATTCCGCGTCTGTCCTCCGCGGCCGCTCCAGCCGCTCGACGAGTGCGTCGATCGGAAGTTCGCCCACTCGCTCAGGTTCGTCTTGCCCAGGATCACGGCGCCGGCGTCCCGCAGGCGGGAGACGAGAAACGCATCCTCCGGCGCCGGCGTTCCCGCGAGCGCCAGCGATCCGGCGGTCGTCATCATGCCGTCGTGCGTCGCGATGTTGTCCTTGATGAGCACCGGGATGCCGTGCAGGGGACCGCGCACCCGGCCGGCCCGCCGTTCGGCGTCGAGCGTGTCGGCGATCGCGCGCGCGTCCGGATTGATTTCGAGCACGCTCCGCAGCGCGGGTCCGCTCCGGTCGATGTCCTCGATGCGGCTCAGATACTTGTCGACGAGCGTCCGGGCGGTGTCCTGGCCGGCCGTCATACGAGCTTGTAACTGGGTCACCGTCGATTCCTCGAGGTCGAACGGGGTGGGTTTGGGAGCTTGCGCCTGCGGGACGACGGCGATGACGGCCGCCACTGTCACGGCAATTGCATATGCTCGGGGTATGAAGCGCGGCATGATCGGGTTCTTCATCATCAGGTCCGTCTTTATCAGCCTCGTCATTGTATGGGCGACGACTTCCGGCCTGCGCGCACAGCAGCGCGATCCCGAGCCGGCGCGTTTCGTCGACGGCTCGATCCCGCGTCCGTCGCCGCTGGCCGCCAGCGCCGGCGACGTGGTGCTGTCGGTGGCGGTGTCCTCGTCAGGGGCCGTCGGGCCGATCGACGTCCTTCGATCGACGCCGCCGTTTACCGACGACGTCCTTCAGGCGGTGAAGACGTGGCGCTTTACGCCCGCGCTCGACTCGAAGCAGAAACCGATGGACACGCACGTCCTCGTCGACGCCGTGTTCGGCGCGCCGAGCATCATGGTGCCGACCGTCGGCACGCCGCCGAAGGACGTGACGACGGCCGATCCGCGCGTGCCGTTTCCCGCACAGACGAACGCGCCGGTGTATCCGGTGAATGCGCGCGCCGAAGGGTCGGTGCTCGTGGAAGTGCTCGTCGGCCGCGCGGGCCGCGTCACCGGCGCGACGGCGGTCCGGTCGGCGCCGCCGTTCGATGCCCCGGCCCTCCAGGCCGCGCGGTCGTGGACGTTCCGGCCCGCGGCGGGAGCAGATGCGATGTCGCCGGCGTACGCGTATCTGCTGTTCGTGTTCCGCCAGCCTGTCCTCGGTCCCGTGGCGACACCAGCAAAAAAATAGCGGCGCCCAGGCCCGCGACCATCAGCACCGCGCCCGCCATCTGCACGAGGTGGCCGAGGCGATGATCCAGCGTGATCGCATTCATCATCGTCAGCAGGTGTTCCCAGTCGTGGCCTTCGATCTCGGCGCCCGTGCCGCCGCCGAGGAGCTGCAGCTGCAGGTCGCGCGCGTCGTTGATGTACATGCCGACGTCCTGCAGGTTCTCGCCGAGCCACCAGCCCATCAGGGAG
>DATNBT010000488.1:0-10804 GCA_035571855.1 Vicinamibacterales bacterium | reverse complement strand
GAGCCCGACCGTCGTCGATCCGGACCTGTCCGTCGACTCGCTGACCGAAATCTTCGAGATGCCGGCGGTCGGAGCCGCAATGCCTGTCGACGACGACGTGGTGGAGCGGAAACAGCCGCTCGACAAAGTGCTGCGATCGTTTGCCGACGAATTCCGGGAGCTCGCGAAAGAGTGGAACGGCGCGGCGGCCTGATATGATCGCTGGATGTCTCAGCGAACGTTAGCGATCATCAAGCCGGACGCCGTCAAACGGCGCCTGGCGGGGAAAATCCTGCAGCGCATCGAGGACGCCGGCTTCACGGTCCGCGCGATGCGCCGCCTCCACCTCACGAAACCGCAGGCCGAAGGCTTCTACGACGTCCACCGCGCGCGCCCGTTCTTCGCCAGCCTCACCGAATTCATGTCGTCGGGCCCGTGCGTCGTCATGGTGCTCGAAGCCGACGATGCGATTAAGAAGTGGCGGACACTGATGGGCGCGACCGATCCGGCCAAGGCCGATGCGGGGACGCTCCGCAAGGAATTCGCGGAATCGATCGAGCGCAACGCGACACACGGCTCGGATGCGCCGGAAACGGCGGCGTACGAGATCGGCTACTTCTTCCCGGGAATCGATTTGCTCTAGCGTTCGTAGCGTCCGGTTTCAGCCGTACGGAGGCGTTTCATGGGCCGGCTCCTCGTTTTCCTCGGCCTGGGCATTACCGCGCTCGGTCTGCTCGTCCTGGCAGGCGTCCCGTTCGGGCGTCTCCCGGGCGACTTCATGGTCCGGCGCGGGAGTTTCAGCTTCTATTTCCCGCTCGCGACGTCCATCGTCGTCAGCGTCCTGTTGACGCTGATTCTGTCGTTCTTCCGGCGCTAGGCTCGGGCTATTCGGACCGTTTATATTCCTTTGAATTCGATTAGTTCCTCTTATAACTTCAAAAAAACTATCAATTTGACCGGGATCGGGCCAACCGGCTGTAATAAGTCGACTTCCATGACGCGCGCGACCGCAGCGAACCGCTTTGTCGTCCTGCCGGTCGTCGTGTCTGTCGTCCCGCGAGTTATTCCCTTTGTTGTCATCGGGCCACAAAGGGTCAGCGGATGAAGTAAGGCCGGAAACGAAACACCAGGGGCCATCATCCGCAAGAGGGTGATGGCCCTTTTTAGCGTACGGACTGACGACTGCTGACTGGCGATTATGAAGATTGCGTATCAGGGCGAACCGGGAGCATTCAGCGAAGCGGCATCCCGGCTCGTGAGCGCCGAGGCGACGATGATTCCCTGCAAGGCGTTCGAAGAAGTCTTCGAGCGGGTGGAGCAGGGACCGGCGCAGTACGGCGTGCTGCCGATTGAAAACTCGATCGGCGGCAGCATCCACCGCAACTACGACCTGCTGATGGAAAACCATCTGCCGATCGTCGGCGAGGTGGAAGTGCCGGTCGTGCATCACCTGCTGGCGCTGCCCGGCGCGACGCTCGAGAACATCAAGCGCGTGTATTCGCATCCTCAGGCCCTCGCCCAGTGCGAGCGGTTTCTGCGGACGCTGACGGGCATCGAGATCATCGCGACGTACGACACGGCGGGCAGCGCGAAGATGGTGCAGGACGGCAAGCTCACCGGCACGGCGGCGATCGCGTCGGCGCGCGCCGGCGAGATCTTCGGCCTCGCCCCGCTCGCCAGCTCGATTCAGGACTTCAGCGACAACATCACGCGCTTCATCGTCATCGGACGGCGTCCGCTGAACGACACGCCGCCGGACAAGACGACGATCGTCTTCTCGCTGCCGAACGAACCGGGCTCGCTGTTCAAGGCGCTGAGCGCGTTCGCGCTGCGCGGCGTGAACGTGACGAAGCTCGAATCGCGGCCGATTCCCGGACGGCCGTGGGAATACCTCTTTTATGCGGACCTGGCGTCGGCACGCGACGAGCTGCCGTGCCAGCGCGCGCTGGCACACCTGGCGGAGTTCGCGCCCGTGCTGCGGACGCTCGGTTCGTACACCCAATGGAAGGGACAGGCATGACTACTCCGAACCCGCTGGCGGCGCCCGAGCCGAAGCGCGCCGCGGCGCGCGCGATGCTCAAGGCCGTCGGCTTCACTGACGCCGACCTGGAGAAGCCGCTGATCGGCGTCGCCAATACCTGGATCGAAATCGGCCCCTGCAACTACCACCTGCGCGATCTCGCCGTCCACGTGAAGGAAGGCATCCGTGCGGCCGGCGGCACGCCGATGGAATTCAACACGGTGTCGATCTCGGACGGCATCACGATGAACACGGAGGGCATGAAGACGTCGCTGGTGAGCCGCGAGGTGATGGCCGATTCGATCGAGCTCGTCGCGCGCGGCAACGGGTTCGACGGCCTCGTCGTGCTCGTCGGCTGCGACAAGACGATTCCCGCGGGCGCGATGGCGCTCGCGCGGCTGAACGTCCCCGGGCTCGTGCTCTACGGCGGATCGATTGCGCCCGGCCACTGGCACGGCAGGGACGTGACGATTCAGGACGTGTTCGAGGCCGTCGGCGCGCAGGCGGCGGGGAAGATGACGCTGGACGATCTGCGATCGCTCGAAGGGGCGGCCTGCCCGGGCGCCGGCGCCTGCGGCGGTCAGTTCACCGCGAACACCATGGCGAGCGCGGTGGAATTTCTCGGCATCGCCGCGCTCGGAACGGGCAGCGTGCCCGCCACGCATGCCGGCAAAGCCGGCGTGGCGCGCGCGACGGGCGAGCGCGTCATGCAGCTCGTCAAGAGCGGGCTCAAGCCGCGCGACGTGATGACGCGCGCGGCGTTCGACAACGCCATCGCGTCGGTGGCGGCGACGGGCGGATCCACCAACGCCGTGCTGCACCTGCTGGCGATTGCGAAAGAAGCGGGCGTCGCGCTGACGATCGAGGATTTCGATCGCATCAGCACGAAGACGCCCGTGTATGTCGACCTCAAGCCGTCGGGAAAGTTCGTCGCCAACGATCTGTTCAACGCCGGCGGCGTCGGCCTGGTCGCCAAGCGGCTCGCCGAGGCGAAGCTGATCGACGGGTCCGCGAAGACGGTCACCGGAAAGTCGATCGGAGAAGAGGCCGCGCAGGCGAAGGAAACGCCCGGACAGGAAGTCGTGCATCCGGTCGATAAGCCGATCAAGGAAACCGGCGGGCTCATGATCCTGAAAGGCAACCTGGCGCCGGACGGCTCGGTATTCAAGGTCGCCGGCAAGGCGCATCTCCGGCATCGCGGCCCGGCGCGGGTGTTCGACAACGAAGAGGCCGCGTTCGACGCCGTGCAGCGCCAGACGATCAAACCGAACGACGTCGTCGTCATCCGTTACGAAGGGCCGAGCGGAGGACCGGGCATGCGCGAGATGCTCTCGGTGACGTCCGCGATTGTCGGCCAGGGACTCGGCGACAAGGTCGCGCTGATCACCGACGGACGGTTCTCGGGCGCCAGCCACGGCTTCATCGTCGGCCACATCGCGCCGGAAGCGGCGCACGGCGGACCGATTGCGCTCGTGAAGGACGGCGACATCATCGTCCTCGACAGCGACAAGCGCGAGCTGTCGGTCGAACTCTCCGGGGAAGAACTCTCGAAGCGGAAGGCGCAGTGGAAGGCGCCGGCACCGCGATACACGACGGGCGTGATGGCGAAGTATGCGCGACTTGTTTCTTCTGCGTCGACAGGCGCAGTGACGGGGTACTAAATGGCTACTGAAAAGATGACCGGCGCGCAGGCACTCTGGGCCGCGCTCGTGCGCGAGGGCGTGACCGACGTGTTCGGCTACCCGGGCGGCGCAATCCTTCCGGCGTACGACGCGATGCTCGGCTATCCGATTCATCACGTCCTGGTCCGGCACGAGCAGGGCGCGACGCACATGGCCGACGGCTACGCGCGCGCGAGCGGCAGGGTGGGCGTCGCGATCGCGACATCGGGCCCCGGCGCGACCAACATGGTCACGGGCATCGCGACCGCGATGCTCGACTCGGTGCCGATCGTCTGCATCACCGGTCAGGTGGGCAGCAAGCTGATCGGATCCGACGCGTTCCAGGAAACCGACATCACCGGCATCACGCTGCCGATTACGAAGCACAACTACCTCGTGACGCGCGCGGAAGACGTCGCGCCTGCCGTGCGTGAAGCCTTCGCGATCGCGAAGAGCGGGCGTCCCGGCCCCGTGCTGGTGGACATCACCAAGGACGCGCAGACGAGCATGTGCGAAGTCGACTGGGACAAAACCGAACCGCAGCTGCACGAGACGATGGACGACGAGCTGCCGGGCGACGGCACGGCGGAGCAGGCGGTCGCGCTGATCAACGGAGCCGAGCGTCCGCTGATTCTCGCCGGCCACGGCGTGATGCTGTCGGGCGCCGAGCGTGAGATCGTGCAGCTCGCCGAAAAGGCGCACGTGCCGATTGCGATGACGCTGCTCGGTCTCGGCGGCGTCCCCGCGCATCATCCGCTCAACCTCGGCATGATGGGCATGCACGGCGAAGCGTGGGTGAACACGGCGATTCAGGAAGCCGATCTCCTCATCGCGCTCGGCATGCGCTTCGACGACCGCGTCACCGGCAATCTGCGCACGTACGCGCTCAACGCGAAGAAGATCCACGTGGACATCGATCGCGCCGAGCTCAACAAGAACGTGCGCGTCGACGTCGCCATCGCGAAGGATCTCCGCGGGGCGGTGGCCGAGTGGCTGCCGAAGCTCGTCGCGAATCCCCGTCAGGCCTGGCTCTCGCGCATCAACGAGCTGAAAGGCGATTCCGCCGTTCGCGACATTCAGAATCTTCCCGACAGCGGGCATCTCTACGCCGCGCACGTGATCAACGATCTCTGGCGAATCACGGAAGGCAACGCGATCGTCGTCACCGACGTCGGTCAGCATCAGATGTGGGAAGCGCAGTACTACAAGCACGACTCGCCGCGCTCGCTGGTGACCTCCGGCGGTCTCGGCACGATGGGCTTCGCGCTGCCCGCGGCCATCGGCGCGAAGATGGCGTGCCCGGACAAGGAAGTCTGGGTCGTCGTCGGCGACGGCGGCTTCCAGATGACGATGTGCGAGCTGGCGACGGCGATGCAGGAAGGCCTCGACATCATTATCTGCATCATCAACAACGGCTACCTCGGCATGGTGCGGCAGTGGCAGGAGTTCTTCTACGAGAAGCGCTACGCCGCGACGCCGATCACCGGGCCCGACTTCGTGAAGCTCGCCGACGCCTTCGGCGCGCAGGGCAAGGCCGTCGATCAGCGGAAAGACGTCGAGAGCGCGGTGGCCAGCGCGCGCCGTCATCACGGCGTGTCGCTGATCGATTTCCGCGTGGAGCAGGAAGACTCGGTGTACCCGATGGTGCCGGCCGGCGCGGATCTTCACAAGATGATCCGCCGTCCGTCGCCGCATCCGATCGTCGAAACCGCAGCCGACTGAGTTGAACGCTGAACATTGAACCCTGAACCCTGAACCTGTCATGACACACACATTTGCCGTTTACGTCGACAACCAGCCCGGCGTGCTCAATCGAGTGGCGTCGCTGTTCCGCCGCCGGGCGTTCAACATCGAATCCCTGACGGTCGGCCACACCCACGAGCCGGGCATGTCCCGCATGACGATCGTCGTGGACACGGACGACTACGGCGCGCGGCGGCTCGAGGCGAACCTCTACAAGCTCGTGCCGGTGCGCCGCGTCGAAAACCTCAGCTCGCGCGCGCAGATTTCGCGCGACCTGGCGCTGATCAAGGTCGTCGCCGGCGGCGACACGCGCGCGCAGGTGATGCAGCTCGTCGACGTCTACCGTGCGCGCGTCGTCGACGTCAGCCCGGACTCGCTCGTGATCGAAGCGACCGGGACTGAGGATAAAATCGACAGCTTGCTCGAGGTGCTCCGGCCGTACGGAGTGGTCGAGATGGTGCGGACGGGCCTCGTGGCGATGGCGCGCGGCGCGGGCGCCGCCGAGAAGACGGCGCCGCGGGCGTCGCGGGTGGCCGCCGACGCGCAGGACAACCTCGGAAATTATTCGGTTTAGGCAGGCAGGCCTGACGGCCTGCACCACGAGTGCAGTTGTAGTGCAGACCTTCAGGTCTGCCTTCTCAGGAGATTTGAATGGCAGCCAAGATGTTTTACGACGGTGACGCAGACCTTTCGATCATTCGCGGCAAGAAGGTCGCGGTCATCGGGTTCGGTTCGCAGGGCCACGCGCACGCGCTGAACCTGAAGGACAGCGGCGTGCAGGTGAAGGTCGGCCTGCCGCCGGCGAGCAAGTCGCGCGCGAAGGCGCAGGCCGCGGGCCTGCCGGTCGGCGAGCCCGCCGAAGTCGCCAAGTGGGCGGACGTCGTGATGATCCTCACGCCCGACACCGGCCAGGCGAAGCTGTACAAGGACGACATCGAGCCGAATCTCCACCAGGGCGCGATGCTGATGTTCGCGCACGGCTTCAACATCCGCTTCGGCACCATCGTGCCGCGCAAGGATCTCGACGTCGCGATGGTCGCGCCGAAATCGCCCGGGCACCGCGTGCGCGAGCTGTATGTCGAAGGCGCGGGCACGCCGGCGCTGTTCGCCGTCGAGCAGGACGCGACGGGCAACGCGCGCGCGCTCACGCTGTCGTACGCGAAGGGCATCGGCGTCACGCGCGCCGGCGTCATCGAGACGACGTTCAAGGAAGAAACCGAAACGGATCTCTTCGGCGAGCAGGCCGTGCTGTGCGGCGGCACGAGCGAACTCATCAAAGCCGGATTCCAGACGCTCGTCGACGCGGGCTACCAGCCGGAGATCGCGTACTTCGAGTGCCTCCACGAGCTGAAGCTGATCGTCGACCTGATCTATCAGGGCGGCCTGAACTACATGCGCTACTCGATCAGCGACACCGCCGAGCACGGCGACTACACCGGCGGCCCGAAGATCGTCACCGACGAGACGCGCAAGGCGATGAAGAAGATCCTCTCCGACATTCAGACCGGCGAGTACGCCAAGGGCTGGATCAAGGAGAACGAAACCGGACGCCCGACGTTCACGAAGAAGCGCGCGGAAGAGCAGCACATCCTCATCGAGAAGGTCGGCGAGAAGCTGCGGGCCATGATGCCCTTCCTGAAACCTGTCAAAGTCCAGACCGAAGAGCCGGTTTCGAAGTAGCCGCCTGCCCGGAGCGGAGTCGAAGGGTACCTTGTGAAAGGTGCGAACTTGATTCCTAAAGGCTAGACGTAGTAAAACTTACGAGCTTCCGGGAGTTCCCGGAAGCTCGCCTGGTTTTACTGCGTAGCATGGACAAACTTGACGAGCGCGAACCCGCGACTCGAAGCCCGTTAGCCGCTGCTCCCGCGCTGGCCGTTCAGTTCTTTCTCATACCGTTGACCGTCGTCGCGGTCACGGTTTCCGTTTACGTCGGCTTCCGATCGCTCCTCGCCGACGACAAATCTCCGAAAGACTATCTCTCTGAAATCCGCAACGGCGGATCCGATCGCCGCTGGCCGGCGGCCTACGAGCTGTCGCGCCTGATGTCGGACCCGAAGGTCCGCGCGGACAAGACGCTGGGCCCCGCCCTCGTCAAGGCGTTCCAGGAGTCGAACAACGATCCGCAGGTCCGGCGGTATCTGGCGCTGGCCATCGGCCGCCTCGACCCGCCGCTGCCGGCCGACGCCGTCGCCGGCCTCACGCACGCCCTCGACGATCCCGATAGCGAGACGCGCATCAGCGTCATCTGGGCGCTCGGCTCGTCGGGCGATCAGGCCGTCGTCCCGCGGCTGGTTTCGCTTTACACTGCGCCGGACGCCGACGCGGGCATCCGCAAGATGGTGGTGTACGCGCTTGGCGCGCTGCCGGGCGACGGGCAGATCGACACGCTGCGCACGGCGCTGCAGGACACGACGCCTGACGTGCGCTGGAACGCCGCGGTCGCGCTCGCGCGTCATGGCCGCAGTGAAGGCTCGAGCGTCCTGCACGAGATGGTCGACCGCGCGTACGTCGAGAAGACGGTCAAGCGCGAAGTGCGTCAGGACGAAGACCAGGATCCCATCGCGGACGTGATGATCAGCGGCATCCGCGCGGGCGCCGCGATTAAGGATCCGTCGATCAAGCCCGCGATCGAGAAGCTCAGTCAGCAGGACCGCTCGCTGAAAGTCCGGCAGGCCGCGCTCGAAGCGCTGAAGGTGATTGGATAAACGAGATGGCTGAAGAGACCCCTCCTCACGCACCGAAACCGGCCGCACCGCCCAAGCCTCCCGCCGTCGTTCCCGATCTCGCGGGGAAGACGACGTCCGCGGCATCGGCGGGCGGCGCCGCGGCAAAGACGGCGGCGCCGGCGCCCGCCGCGAAACCCGCGGCCGCGGCGGCAGCCGGCCGCGAAGCCGACGACACCTCGCCGCTCCTCAATCGACGTCAGTGGCTCGGCCTCGCGTGGGGCGCGTTTTCGGCGGCATCCGCCGCCGCGCTCGCCGCGACCGGCCGCTTCATGTTTCCGAACGTCCTCAACGAGCCGCCGCAGCAGTTCAAGGCGGGCCTGCCGACCGAGTACGGCTTCGGTGTCGACGAGCGCTGGAAGGACAAGTTCGGCATCTGGATCGTCAAGACGGCCGACGACGACGTCATTCACGAGGCCGGGTTCTACGCGCTCATCACCGTCTGCACGCACCTCGGCTGCACGCCGAACTACCTGGCCGCCGAGAACAAGTTCAAGTGCCCGTGCCACGGCAGCGGCTATCACCTGAGCGGCGTGAACTTCGAAGGCCCGACGCCCCGTCCGCTCGAGCGCGCGCGCATCGTGCTCGCCGACGACGGGCAGATCCTCATCGACAAGAGCCACCACTACCAGGAAGAACTCGGGCAGTGGACGGATCCTGAAGCGTTTCTGAAAGCGTAGCTGGAGGGGAAAGCAGTGACCGATCTCGTATTCATGCTCGCCGTCACCGTGCCGCTGGGGCTCGCGCTCCTGGTGGCGGTCGTGATGGCGCTGATGGGAATCGTGAGCGAGTTCCAGGCGTGGAAGGCGCGTCCGGCGCACGTCGCCGAGCCCGCGCTCGCCGGAGCGCCGGGTGGCGTGGTCGGCGGCGGCGGGGCCGTGAAGGTCGCGCCGAAAGAGAGCAAGGCCACCGAGTTCTGGAACTGGCTCACCGAGACGCAGGTGTGGAAGTCGGTCTTCCGCCACGATCGGCCGGACACCGACCGCACGCGCGTCCTCGTGATGCTGTCGAACATCTTTCTGCATCTGCATCCGGTCCGCATCCGCAAGTCCGGCGTCAAGCTCCGCTACACGTGGTGCATGGGCGGGTTGAGCTTCTTCCTGTTCCTCGTCCTCACCTTCACCGGCCTGCTCCTGATGTTCTATTACCGGCCGACGCTCGAGTACGCCTACAGCGACATCGTCGGCCTGCGCGAGCACGTGCCGCTCGGCATCATGCGCGAGATGCACCGGTGGGGCGCGCACGCGATGGTCATCACCGTGTGGCTCCACATGTTCCGCGTGTTCATGACCGGCTCGTACAAACCGCCGCGCGAGTTCAACTGGTCGGTCGGCGTGATCATGCTCGTGCTCACGCTGCTGCTCTCGTTCACCGGCTACCTCCTGCCGTGGGATCAGCTGGCCATCTGGGCCATCACGGTCGGATCGGGCATGGCGCGCGCGACGCCGTTCCTCGGACACGAAGGTCCCGGCGCCTCGCTGCTGAAACTCGGCGACGTCCCGCTCATTCACGCGGCCGACGACGCGCGGTTCGCCCTGCTCGGCGGCACGTTCGTCGGCGAAGGCGCGCTGCTGCGGTTCTACGTGCTGCACTGCGTCGGCCTGCCGCTCGGCATCGCCGTGCTCATGGCCGTCCATTTCTGGCGCGTCCGCAAGGACGGCGGCATCAGCGGTCCGCTTTAAAGAGGTTCATGAATGGGCTTCATTAAAGGGTTCATCAACTATCTCCTCGATCCGACGAAGTATTTCTTCCTCGCGATCGCGGTGCTGGCCGTCGCGCTGTGGAAGCGCGAGAAGATCGCGAGCAACACGGTCGGCTACGGCGTGCTCGGCGCGCTGTTCGCGTTCTTCATCTTCGGCACCTTCGATCCGAACTTCCGCCTGATCGTCACCAAGCCCGACAACGTGCCGATCGTCGGCCTGATCTTCCTGCTCGTGTTCTTCATCTGGTACTCGATCCGCGAGGCCGTGCTGAACGACCGCCGCATCGACGCGGGGAAGGGCCCGATCGAGAAGGAAGAATCGGACCGCGTGTGGGTGTGGCCCGACCTGGTCTACACCGAGCTGATTTCGCTGATCCTCTGCTCGGTCGTCCTGATCGTCTGGTCGATCTTCCTGAAGGCGCCGCTCGAGCAGCCGGCCAACCCGGCGAACACGCCGAACCCGTCGAAGGCGCCGTGGTACTTCCTGGGCCTCCAGGAAATGCTCGTCTACTTCGATCCGTGGCTGGCCGGCGTCGTGCTGCCGGGCCTGATCATCGCCGGCCTGATCTGCATTCCCTACGTCGACAAGAACCCCAAGGGCAACGGCTACTTCACCTTCAACGAGCGCAAGGCCGAGATCACGATCTTCCTCTTCGGCTTCGTCGTCCTCTGGTCGTCGCTGATCGTGCTCGGCACCTTCCTGCGCGGGCCGAACTGGAACTTCTTCGGGCCGTTCGAGTTCTGGGACATCCACAAGCTCGCCGCGCTGACCAACGTCAACCTGTCGGAGTACATCTGGGTGCGGGCCTTCCGCACGGCGCTGCCGTCCAACCCGATGGTGCGCGAGTTCTTCGGGATCCTGCTGGTGCTGTTCTACGTGTTCGCGCTGCCGGTGGTGCTGGCGCGCGGGCCGTTCAAGACCTATCTCGCCAAGCTCGGCGCGCCGCGGTTCTACGTCACCGTGATGCTGTTCCTG
>DATNBT010000487.1:0-3409 GCA_035571855.1 Vicinamibacterales bacterium | reverse complement strand
GGGTTTCCGGCCAGAATCTCTCGAATTGGTGTTTCAGCGCGTGCCAGCGAATTGCAGTCGGGAAGACTTAAAATCCTGGGTCCCGAAAGGGGCGTGTGGGTTCGATTCCCGCCCCCGGCACATCAGATTTGGTAATTGGGTAAGTTGGTGATTTGGTAATTGGGTGTTGGGTAACTGAAAGATGATCCGGAAGCTCGCCGGCGGCAAGTATCGGCTCTACTCCCGCAAGAAGAATCCCAGAACGGGCAAGCGGCGCAACCTCGGCACGTTCACGTCGCTCGCGGCGGCGCAGAGGCACGAGCGGGCCGTGCAGTACTTCAAGCGCCGCGGGTGAGGTCGGACGACGAGATCGGGCGCATGAAGTTGCGTTCGTAGCTGGTGAAACACTTCGTGTCGTCGGCAATCGCCTTCGCGCGCCGGCACTCGTCGTGGCGCTCCGCCTCGGCGCGGTATCGCTCGTAGGTCTCCCAGTCCGGAAAGCTGAAAATCGCGACGCCGACGTTCGTCGGCCCTTCCGAGCCGATTTCAGGGAAACTGAATCGGCCGTGATTCAGGGCCCTGGGATCCTGGCTCGGCAGGAAATACCCGTGGTGCGTGCCGCCAAGCTTGGTGATCAGGCCGATCCAGAGCCGCCCGTATTCGGCAAAGGCGTCGAGCTTGTCCATGTCGAGCACGTAACGCACATAGCAGGTGATCATCGACATGCAACATCTTAAGATGTGGCAGTCTCGAGAAAGGCTGGAACATGAAATTCCTGTCCGTTGCGGCAGTGGCCGGTGTGATGACGTTGACGGTGTACGCGCAGGCGCCCGCGCCGGCGACGCCCGACAGTCTCGTGAAGGCGGCAAAGCGCGCCGCGGGGACCGACTACGCGGGCACGTTCCTTCGCATCTGCGTCGCCCCCGATAACGAGGGCGCGCCGGGCCGAGGCCCCGCCGCCCGGGGCGCAGCGCCCGCGGCACGCACGGTGCCGGACCGCGCGCTCTGGTACGCGAAGCCCTACAAGGTCTTCGACAACCTCTACTTCGTCGGCACCCGGATTCACTCGTCCTGGGCGCTGACCACGAGCGACGGCATCGTCCTGATCGATACGCTGTTCGACTACGCCGTCGAGCCCGAGATCGTCGACGGCCTCAAGACGCTCGGTCTCGATCCGCGACGGATCAAATATGTCCTCATCAGCCACGCACACGGCGATCACGATCAGGGCGCCGCGCTGCTGCAGAGCCGGTACGGCGCGAAGATCGTGATGGGCGCGGCCGACTGGGAGGCGACCCTCCAGCGCCCCGCGACCGCGCCGGGCGGCGTGCCGAAGCGCGACGTCGTCGTCGGACCGGAAGGCACGAAGATCACGCTGGGCGACACGACCGTCGACGTCATCGCCACGCCGGGGCACACGCCGGGGACGCTGTCGTACATCATTCCAGTCAAAGACAAGGGACGATCGATCGTGATCGCGTACGCCGGCGGCACCGCGTTCAACTTCCCCCGGCGCGCGGAGAACTTCGCGATCTACCGCGACAGCCAGCGCAAGTTCGCCGCGGCGACCGCGGCGGCGGGCGCGACGGTGCTGATGTCCAACCACACCGAGTTCGACCGCGCGTACGACCGCGTGCGGCTCGCGCAACTGCCCCGCGCGGCGGGGGACCGGCATCCGTACGAGACCGACGCCGCCACGGTGCAGCGCTATTTCGACATCGGCGCGGACTGCGCGGAGGCGCAGCGGCTGTCGATGCAGTAAACGGCCTGCCTCCCCTTTTCGGGTGAGAGGCCGCAATCTCACGTACGGTGGTTTGTTCGCGTGCGTAGAATGTCGGTGTGAGCCGGACCTTCGGGACAGGCAGTCTCGCGTTGCTGGGCGCGGCCGCCGTCTATCTCGGAACGATCACCTTAGCCGGGGCCCAGGCACCGGCGTCCGCATCATTATTAATAGGTGCTTCCGGGCAGGCCCCCCCGGCGGCCCCGGTAGTCCCGGTAGCCGGGGTAGCGATTGACGCCTCGCGTCAGACCCTGACGCGCTACTGCGCTCCTTGCCACAACTCCACCGCGAAGACGGCCGCCACGCAGTCGGGCGTCATCCTCGACAACGCGGATCTGTCCGCGGTCGGCCAGCATCCGGAGCTGTGGGAAAAAGTCCTGCGGCGTCTGCACGCGGGGACGATGCCGCCGCAGGGTGCGCGCCATCCGTCCGACGCGGACGTGCATACGCTGACGGCGCTTCTCGAAGGCGAACTGGATCGCGAGGCGTCGGCCCACCCGCATCCCGGACGGCCGCTGCTGCACCGCCTGAACCGCGCGGAGTACGCGAACGCCATCCGTGATCTGCTGGCGCTCGACGTCGACATCGCCGCGCTGCTGCCGGCCGACGACTCGGCGTACGGGTTCGACAACGTCGCCGACGTCCTCGGCGTGTCGCCGTCGCTGCAGGAGCGTTATCTGTCCGCGGCGGAGACGATCAGCGCGCTCGCCGTGGGCGACGTGCACCAGGCGGCGGTCACCGACACCTACAACGTGCCCCAGGATCTGTCGCAGAACCAGCACATCGAAGGCCTGCCGCTCGGGACGCTCGGCGGCTCGCTGATCCGCCGGTGGTTCCCGCTCGACGCCGACTACGACATCAAGGTCTCGTTCTTCCGGACGAACTTCGGTAACCTGCGCGGCCTGGAACATCCGCACCAGGTCGAGCTCGCCGTCGACGGCGCACGCGTCCGGCTCGTCACGATCGGCGGCGAGGCGGATCTGAAAGCGGCGTTCGAGAAGCCGACGGAGACGGCCGACGCGGTGGACGCGCGGCTCGCGATGCGGCTGCCGCTGACGGCCGGCCCGCATACGATCACGGTCGCGTTCGTCGAGAACGCGCCGCTCGTCGACACCGTCCGCCTCGAGCCGTTCATCCGGAGCTCGTACGACACGCTCGACTGGACGGGACGGCCGCATCTCGATCGCGTGACGATTACCGGTCCGTTGAACGTGCGCGGGCATGGCACCACGCCGAGCCGCGCGCGGATCTTCTCCTGTCATCCGCCCGGCAGCGCGGCCGGCGATGCCGCGTGCGCGCGGCAGATCGTGACGCAGCTGGTACGCCGCGCCTATCGCGAGCCGTCGCCGGCGGCCGACGTGAAGCCGGTGCTCGGGTTCTACGAACACGTCCGGCAAAGCGAGGGCAGCTTCGACGCCGGCATCGAGGCGGCGCTCCAGTTGATTCTCTCGAGCCCGAAGTTCCTGTTCCGGGCCGAAGCCGATCCGCCCGGCATTGCGCCGGCGAGCGTCTATCGCGTGAACGACGTCGAGCTCGCGTCGCGGCTGTCGTTCTTCCTCTGGAGCACCATTCCCGACGACCAGCTGCTGGACCTGGCGGCGAGCGGTCGCCTGCACGACCCCGCGGTGTTCGAGCACCAGGTCCGGCGGA
>DATNBT010000486.1:0-4347 GCA_035571855.1 Vicinamibacterales bacterium | reverse complement strand
CGGGTCCGTTCGAGACGGCCAAGTTATCGGGCTATTTCAACATGACGCTCCCCGACCCTCGCTGGCCGAAGGCCGAACAGGACGCGTACATGAAACAGTGGTATTACGCGGCCATCTCCAATGTCGCGGTCCACGAGGTGTACCCCGGCCACTACATCCAATTCCTGCACGCGAAGAGTTTCCCCACCGACGTGCGGAAGGTGTACGGTGCAGCCTCGAACTCCGAAGGTTGGGCACACTACGACGAGCAGATGATGCTCGACGAGGGGTTTCACGCCGGCGATCCGAAGTATCGCCTCGCACAGCTGCAGGACGCGCTGCTGCGCGACGTACGATTCGTCGTCGGCATCAAGCTGCACACGCAGGGCATGACGGTCGACGACGCGACGAAACTCTTCGAGACGGAGGGCCACCAGCCGCATCCCGTCGCGGTAGAAGAGGCCAAGCGTGGCACGGGCGATCCGCTCTACGGCTACTACACGATGGGCAAGCTGATGATTCTCAAGCTGCGCGACGACTACAAGGCCAAGCAGGGCGCATCGTACACCCTGCAAGGATTCCACGACGCATTTCTGGCCCTTGGGCCGTTGCCACTACCACTGATCCGCCGCGCAATGTTGGGAACGAGCGGACAACTTTTCTAGCATCAACGAGTGGAGGCCGGCATCAACGACGAACGCGCATAGGATGCTGGCGATGATCGAGCCGCCCGTCCGCGGCTCGATCATCATTTCCATTCACCCCACATCTCGCCTATCCAACGAATCCCCGGTTCAATTCCCAGCATCCTATGAGCAGTCGTCGTTGACGTCTCGCAATTTTCGCCGTCGATGGCGCGAATGCGCCATCACGGTATGATCGGCTTCCCCTCCTGCATCACCATCTCCTTCTGCAGGAACGGCACGCCGTCCGTCATCCACTTCGGCGCCGGCGCGCCTTTGAGGTAGTGGTCAAAGAACTGGAAATAGCGAATCGTCAAGTCGCGGCGGTTCGCCAGGCCGCGGAGACCGTGGCCCTCGCCGGTGTAGGCGAGCAGCACCGCGTTCTTGCCGTTGAACCGCAGCGCGTTGTAGAGGCCGAGGCCGTTCTGGAAGGCGACCGTCGGGTCGGCGGTGCCGTGCATGATCAGGAACGGCGCCGTCACTTCCGGCACGTGCGCCAGCGCCGACTCGTGCATGTAGACGTCGGGCTTGTCCCACGGCGAGAAGCCCCAACGCCCCTGGCCGTACAGATAGTACTCGTCGCCATTCGCGCCGCTGCCCCCTGGGATCGCGTACGCCCAGCCCCAGTTCTGATTGAAGTCCTGAAACAGATCCGTCACGCCAGCGCCGACGCCGACGGCCGCGAACAGCCGCGACCGCGTGCCGATGAACGCCGCGCCCTCGCCCCCGAAGCTGTGGCCGTTGATGCCGATGTGCTTCGGATCGACGTACCCCATCGCGATCACCTTCTTCACCGCCGTCTCTACCGCCTCGAGCATGTCGGTATGCGAGCGGCCGGTATGGTAATACACGTCGGGTATGAGCTCGAGATAGCCTCGACTCACTCCCTCGATCGGCATCGAGCCCATGCCCGTCAGATAGCTCGGCGCCGAATAGCGGTACATGTTCTGTGAATTCTTCTCGTAGAAGTTGACCAGCATCGGCCGCTTCTCGCCCGGTTTGTAGTCGTCCGGAATCGTCAACAGCGCCTGCAGCCGGTGGCCGTCGTGCGGATCCTTGAAGTCGATCAACATCCGGTGGCCCCACAGGTATTCCGACTGTTGCGGATTCGCGTCGCTGATCTTTTTCGCGATCTTGAAGTCGGGCCCCGAGACGCGGAGGTCAGGATACTCGGTGAACGTCTGCCGGGTGAACAGGTAGACGTCGGCCTTCGTGGCGCGCGTCGGGTTCGAGAACGACGCGTCCTCGTACACGACCGGCGTCAGCTCGCCGTTGGCGAGCGAATAGAATCCGTCCTTCTTCGTCCACTGCCCGTAGGCGTGCAGCGTCATCGGCTGCGACAGATCGATCTTCATCGCGCGACCCGCACCACCTCGCCCGCCGCCGAACCCACCCGGTCCGCCGCCGCCCGCCGGAGCGCCGGCCGTCGTGTCGGGCATCGTCTGCACGTAGCGGAACTGGATCTCGTTCTTCGCGCCGACACCCTTCGTCAGATTCGTCGGCGCTGAGCCGTCGAACGGCATGTAATACAGGTCGTACTCGTGCGTCGCGACAAAGCCCTTGCCATCCGTGGTGTACCCACTAATCCCATACGACGGCTTCGGCCCCGGATGATCGTACTCCGCGTCGACGAAGCTGACATTCGTGCCTCCGCCCAGCGTCTTGGTCGTTCCAGCGTCGAGGTTGTACGCCTGGAACGTGTTGTCCTTCCAGTAGAGGAAGTAGTCGCCGTCGGGTGAGATGCCGAACACGTGCTGGCCGATCAGCTGATCCTTGGCAATCAGCGTCCGCTCGCCGGTCGTCGTGTTGACGCGGTAGATGTCCGCCGCCGGTGCCTTGTAATCCGACACGTAGCCGCGCGTGTCGCGTCCCACTGCCCAGCGGCCGTCCTGGCTCACGTCGACGTCGCGCATCGACGTGTCGGCCAGCGTCACGAACTTCGCCTCCGGCACGACGAACGCTTCACGATATGTGAAGTTGCGATCCTGGTCGGCGCGAATCATCTGCACCGACTGGATGCGTTCGTCGCGGCTGTTCCATACGTCGACGTCGGCATACTCGTCGGGATTGCGACGGCGCGCCGACGTGTCGGGCGCCGGCACCTGTTCCTTGATCCCGAAGAACACGCGCTTGTTGTCGCCGCTCCAGTCGAGCGCCGCGCGATCGCTCAGCACGAACCCTCTCGGGAAGTTCGCCGTCCTCGCCGGATCGAGCTTCACCGGCGCGACCTCGGCGTCGCCGAGCGCCGACTGCACGTTGGGATAGACGAGCAGCACGTTGTCGCGCTCGCGCATCTTGTCCACGTCCACGCCTTTGAGCACCGCGAGTCCGGTGCCGCCGTCGTTCCACGTCAGTCGGCTGTAGACGCGCGCGTCGTTGTCGAGCGTGTTGATACGATCCTTCTCGAGATCGAGCACGAACAAGCCGTTTCCGTCGCGCGGCGCGGCGTCAACGGTGTAAGCGAGCAGGTCGCCCTTCTTGTTGAACGAGATGTCGCCAACGCTGCCGAGCAATTGATCGTGCCCCGAAACCAGATCGTGCAGAATCACATCCGCGCCATGTGGTCCGCCGGCGCCCTCGGCGGCGGCGCCGTTCGCGCCGCCGGCTGCTCCGCCTGGCGCACCGGCGCCGCCACCCGCTCCACCTCGCCCGCCGTTCGCCGCAGCCGCGCCGGGAGCGCGACGGCGCAGCACCAGATGGCTCGAATTCGCCGAAAAGGTGAATGACTGGATGTCCTGCCACGACTGAACGGCACCGGTCGCCAAGTTGCGAAGCTCGACGCGCCGCGGCGCCGCGGGCGGCGTGTTCTGCCCGCGTCCGCCCTGTGCGCCGACACCGCGCCCACCGCGGCTGCCGCGCGCGCCACCCGACGGGTCGACCAGATACGCCAACCACTTGCCGTCGGGTGAGAACGCGCCGCCCGTCGCATTGGCCACGTCCGTCTCCTGACCGTCGGGCAGGTGAACGAGATGCAACACCGGGTGCGCCTCGGCGGCCGCGGTGTTCATGAACGCCAGGTCGTACGTCACCCACTTGCCGTCGGCCGAGATGCTCGATCCGTTGATGGATCGCCACTTCGCGTAGTCGTCGATGCCGAGCACTCTTTTGCCGTCGACGGTGGCACCTGCCTGCGCGACCGTCTGGGCCGCGAGCGGCGCGGCCGCCACGGTCGTCAACGTTCCGAAGGCGAACAGCGACAGGCCGAGCGCGGCAAGTGCACGCGCGGTTCGGCGCGAGGGATAGCGGTATGCGTGGATCACGGAACGAACCTCGGAGAGGGAGACGGAGGGGTCGCCTCGGGCATGCATTTAATACGGCCGCGCACGACGAAACGCTAGCCGCCGCTCTCGTCCCTCACACCAGATAGTCGTCTTCGATGCGCGGCGCGTCGTCCGGGTCGAGCCACGGGTCGTCGACGTCCGACTCGCGCAGCGTGCGCGGCGGAAACTCGACTCCGGCGTAAATCGCCTCGATCGAGATCGCGGCGTCGACACAGGGCATCGTCACCAAGCCGGCGGTGACGAGCTCCTCGCGCTCCCAGGCGGCGTCGCGCCCGGCGCGCGTGTAGAGCGTGAGGTACGGGCGATCGTGCTCCGCGACGAGATAGGCGCGCAGCGAAGGAATGCCGAGGTACGCGCCGACTTTCTCGCCGCGATCCGTTCGGCGCGTCGACGGCGACGTCACC
>DATNBT010000485.1:0-9328 GCA_035571855.1 Vicinamibacterales bacterium | reverse complement strand
AGGCCGAACACGCCGCCGGCCGCCGGCGACTGTCCGAGAGTGACGCTGCCCGAGAGGTCGCTCGCCGTGACAAGGGCGAGCACGTCGGGAATTGGAAACGTGAGGCCCGCTGAAAGCGAGCCCACGATCGTCGCCGGACAGTTCAGCACGGGCGGCCGCTTGTCCTTGACGATGACGTCCATCTGCACCGTCGTCGCATTGCCGGCGCCGTCGGTCGCGGTAACGGTCGTCTGCGTCGTCGCCGGGCCCGGGAAAGTTGCACGCGCCGCAGGCGCGCTGATCGTGACGACGCCCGAGCCGGCCGTCATGTCGGACAACTGCGGATCGGTCGCGATGAGACCCGGCGTGGCACGCCAGCCGTTGAATGTCGCCAGCGCAGCGGCATTCGCGGCATCGTTGAGCGCGGCGACACCCGGACCGGTCAGTTCGAGCGTGACGGATGCCGGCACCGCGCCGGCGATGAACTGCGGCGCCTGAGTGTCGATATTCACCGCCATGCCGCTGGCGGGCGCGAAGTCGGAACGAACGGCCGCGGCGGTGTTCCCCGCCCGATCGGATCCGGTCACCGTCTGGAACTGCCCGCGGCCTTCGTTCGGGAACAAGAGCGTGCTGCTGGCAGTGACGGGCCCCGAGACGTCGTCGGTCCACGAGACGGGGACGGAGATGCCGTGGTTGAACCACGGGTTCCCGCCCGCGTCGTAACCGTCGGGAATCGGGAAGGTGAACGACGCCGTGGGTGGACGCGTGTCGAGCGACAGGTTCAGCGAGTTGCGCGGCTGTTCGACGGAGCCGTCGGCGTTGATCGCCCAGTACTGAATCGTGCTGAAGCCGGCCTGCGAATATTGAACATCGATCGACGCGGACAGGCCGGACACGGCGGTGGAATGGATGCCGCCGCCATATGTCGCGACCGCCGGTCCCGTCACGAACTGATACGCGATCGCCCCGAGGGCCGTCGTGCTGGTCGCCGTCAAGCGCACGACGAGCGGCTGGTTGTACCACCCGCCCGACTGCGCCGCCGGCAGGAGCGTCGCGGCGTTCAACACCAGCGGCGTGGTCGAGCAATCAGCGCACCTGGTGGTCGGAACCGCGGACGTCTGGTCCGCATGCGTGTTCCCGTTGTTGCCAACCGCGTCGAACAGGAAGCTGACAGGGCCGGTATGCCCCGTCGTGTCGTACGCGAAGTTGTAGCCGACCAGCTGTCCCGGCGGGATGTCGATCTGCGCCAGCGTATCGGCCGGCGGCAGGGCTGACGGCCCGCTCAACACGCTGGCGTTGACGCCTGTGACGCTCGTGGTAACCGCGAAGACCGGCGACGCTTTCTGCGCGGGGACGGCGACGCTGAACGTGCCGGTGGTGCCGGACCCGTCGATGGAGACGTTCGCGATCGCCAGGTCGGGAAGCTGGAATCGCTGAATCCGCTGCTGCGCGTTGTCGGCGACCACCAGCCGTCCGGCCGGATCGGTGTCGGCACTGGCCTGTTCCGCGAGTCCGAACGGCGTGCCGTTCAACGTGCCCGACGCGTTGAGCTGAAAGTCGAAGGTGACGGTTGGGGGCGCGGTGCCGAAATCCGCCGTGAAGAACGCGATCCGATTGTTGTCCGAATCGGCGACTCCGATACGACCGAGATGGTCGACGGTCACCGCCCACGGCGACTGCAGGGTGCCGGGCGGCGGCGGGTTGTCCGGCGAGATCGTCGCCGGGTCGGGCGGCGTGCCGAACGATCCGAGGGGATTTCCCTCCGAATCGAGAATCTGCACGCGGCTGTTCTCGTAGTCGGTGACGAAGATGTGGCCTTGACCGTCCATCGCGGCGCCGGCCGCCGAGCCGAAGTAGCCGAGGGGCGACAGCAGCGTGGCGCCGTTCTGATCCGTGGACGGCTGGACGCATCCGCCCTGGCCCGCGGAAAACTGCGCCGCGGCGGGATCGTCGTCCGGCACCATCGATGGGATCCGTCTGATGAAATTCAGGCCCGCATCGAAGATGTACACGTAACAGAAGTTGCGATCGGTGACGACCACGCGGTGCGTGTCGCCTGCCGGCACCGGAACGCCGACGCCATAGATGACCGTGCCGGGGGTAACGGCGACACCGGACAGCTTCGCGTCGTCGGTGCCGATGAAAGGCGTCAGCGAAAAATGGATCCCGAAGGCGGGGCTGCCGTCGATGCCGACGAGCGTGCCATTGCCGTCAAGCTGCTGATTGACGTTGAACAACGACACGCGCTGGTTGAACGCGTCAGCGACGGCCAGAATGTGGTTGCCGTTGATGTCCCGCGCGATCGCCAGGCCTTCCGGTCCAATGAGCTGATTCAATCCATTGCCGACCGTCGAGTTCCCCATCGGCGTCGTCGCGGGGACGGGCGTGCCCGAGAAAAGAAACGCCTGAACGCGTCCGTTGAACTTGTCCGACACGAAGATCGCCTGGCCGTCCGCGGCAACCGCGACGGGAAACAGAAACGATCCGAGCGGTGGCGGACCGGTGTGCGTGCCGGTAGGATCGAGTTGTCCGCTGTCGTTGTAACGGCAGATTCGGTCCTGGCTTGGAGAGATGCCGCCATTCAGCGGCAGCCCGACGTTCAAGGGGTTGGGATTGACGACCGTCTGGCCGACAAACTGGGTCGAGTTCGTGCACGCGAGAAAATCGTTGCCGTGACCGATCGTCGGCAGCGACTGCCAGATCTGCCCTTCGACGCCGGATTCAAAACAGCCGAAGGGCGCGCAGGATTGCTGCTGAGCCGCGACCCGGCGGCTCGACGCAGCCAGCGCGACAAACAGCACGACCGACCCGACTGTAAGACATCGGCTGACAGATCGACGACGAGCGGGGGAACGCCGGGGGAAAACCATGAGCCAGACTTTACTGTCTTGTAAAGTCTCATGCATTGTCAGTTATTGCTTAGGCTAATGTCAAACTCGCACATCGTCGTACAAATACGTACATCGTGAACAGGTTTAGCGTCTTCCGGAGAGCCGGCATCTACGTCGCCGAAGAGGTGCTGAGCGCTCAGGACTGCCTGGCGACGCAGGCGGTCATGCTGAGCTCGCCCTCGGTCGCAGCGGAGCTATATGAGAACGACGACGAGTCGCGCGTCGACGAACGGACGCGCAGGACGCGCTCGGTGGAACCGCCAGCGGCAGTCACCCGGACGATCGACGCGCTGTTCGACAGGCTCCGGCCGGCGATCGCCCTGCACTTCAAGCTCGAGCTGACGCGTCACGAGCCTCCGCACTTCCTGCTCTATCGCCCTGGCGACTTCTTCGTCGCGCATCGCGATCGGTCACGGTCGGCTGAGGCAGACGTCTCCAGCCGGCTTGTGTCGTGCGTGCTCTTCCTGAACGACGACTTCACCGGTGGCGAGCTGAACCTGTTCGGCATTCTCGAGGGAGGGTCCTGGGACAGCGTCGGCTTTCCCTGTCCGCCGGCCGCGGGCGCGGCCGTGGCGTTTCCCGCCGGCATGCTGCACGAGGTGAGGCCGGTGACGTCCGGCGTGCGCGCGAGCGTCGTGACCTGGTTTCGCTAGACCTGACCGAGAAGACGAGGCGCGAGCGCGCGATATCGGCGCAACGAGGCTTCGCGCGCGGCGTAGTTGGTCAGCGCCGAGGCGATGACCGCGAGCCGGGTCGCAAACGACGGCAGGGGTCCGCTCACGTCGATGAGCGGCGCCTCGTCGGCTTCGAGGCGTTCGCCAGCCGCGATGAACTCCAGCGAAATGGACCGGCGCTCGCTGCGCGGCGCGTCGGCACGGCCGCCCCAGTGGAAGACGTCGAAGTCCCAGCCGAGCACGGCGCCGGCGCCGGCTTCGAGCGCGCGCGTCGAATGAACCGCGCGCATGACGTCGCGCATCGCGACCGGCGCGTCGAAATCGCGCGTGCGCATCGACTCGGGCATCGAGTCGGGCGGGATGATGTAGATGCAGCCGTTTTCGACGGTGGCATCCGTCAGGGCGATCCAGATCGTCATGCGCCGCGGGCGGAAGCCGTCGAAATGCGGCATCCATCCCCGTGCCCCCACAAGGGCCGGCACGAGATGCACCCACACGTGCGGGATCTGCCGGTACCCGTCCCCGAGGTGCGCTCCGACGACGGCGGCAATCGTCGGGTGGCGCAGGCACGACCAGAACACGTCGTAGACAAGAGCGAAGACCGGAGGCCAACCCGCCGCCCTCAACGTGTCGATCGCGCCGTTGAGTCGTTCGAGCGCGGCGACGTCGAAGATTGGATCGGCCTTGAAGTAATGATGCTGGCGCAGATGTCCGGTCGCCCGGGCGGCGGCATCCGAATCCGCCGGCCGGACGAACGCCTCCGCCTGCCCGCCGATCGCGAGGTCCGGCGCGAGCGACGACCAGTACGAGACGTCGCGCGCGCGCCCGGCGAGCGCGTCCAGCTCCGCGGGCGCCAGCTCGATCGCGTCGAGCATTCCGGCGAGCGCCTCCCGGCGCTTCGTCTCTGAATCCATCGCAGTCACGGTACAATACTGCCACCTGAGTTGGCCCAGGCGATTCAACGAAGACTGCGAATCGAACCCGCGGGATCGTGGCAGGGCCTCGCCCTGTCCGAGCTCTGGCGCTACCGCGAGCTGCTGTATTTCTTTGTCTGGCGGGACATCAAGGTCCGCTACAAGCAGACGGTGCTCGGGGCGCTGTGGGCGATCATCCAGCCGGTCGCGACGACGCTCCTCTTCACGGTGTTCTTCGGCCGCCTTGGCGGCCTGTCCAGGCAGGTCAACGGCTCGTACGCGCTGTTCGTGTACATCGGCCTCGCGCTGTGGACGTTCTACGCGAACGCCGTATCGGCGGCGGCCAGCAGCCTCGTCGGCAGCAGCCATCTGATCTCGAAGGTGTACTTCCCGCGGCTGCTGATTCCGATCGCCGCGATCTTCTCGGGTCTCGTCGACTTCGCCATCGCGTTCGCGTTCCTGCTCGTGCTGATGGCGGTGTATCACGTCGCGCCGTCGCCGCAGATTCTTCTGCTGCCGATCTTCGTCGCCGGCACGATTGCCGTGGCCGCGGCTGCCGGCACGCTGTTCTCCGCGCTGATCGTCAGCTACCGCGATTTCCGGTACGTGATCGCGTTCGTCGTCCAGCTGTGGATGTTCGCGACGCCGGTGCTCTATGCCATCGACATCATCCCCGAGCGGTGGCGCCTGCTCTATGCCCTCAACCCGATGGTCGGGATGATCGTCGGCTTCCGGAGCGCGGTGCTGGGCGGGCCGTTCCCCGCGACGCTCGTCGCTCCCGCCTTCGTCGTCGCCGCCGTACTGCTCGTGGTCTCGCTCCGCTACTTCGCCACCGTCGAGCGGCGGTTTGCCGATGTCATCTGAGGCGATTGCGATCCGCGGCGTCGCGAAGCGCTACGCCATCGGGCGGACGCCGCAGACGAACCAGTTCCGTGAGTCCGTCGTGTCGATGCTCGGCGCGCCGCTCCGCCGCCTCCGGCGCCTGCGCGGACACGAGTCGGCGGACACCACGGAATTCTGGGCGCTGAAGGACGTCAGCTTCGACGTCGGCGTCGGCGACGTCGTCGGCATCATCGGACCGAACGGCGCGGGCAAGAGCACGCTCCTCAAGATCCTGTCCCGCATCACGCCGCCGACGAAGGGCTACATCGACCTCGACGGCCGCGTGTCGAGCCTGCTCGAAGTGGGCACGGGATTCCATCCGGAGCTCACGGGACGCGAGAACATCTTCCTGAACGGCGCGATCCTCGGCATGTTCCGGGAGGAGATCCGGCGGAAGTTCGACGCCATCGTCAGCTTCGCCGAGCTGGACAAGTTCATCGACACGCCGGTGAAGCACTACTCGAGCGGCATGTACGTCCGCCTGGCGTTTTCGGTCGCCGCGCATCTCGAGCCGGAGATTCTCATCATCGACGAGGTGCTGTCGGTCGGCGACATGCACTTCCGCAACCGGTGTCTCGGCCGCATGCGCGACATGCGCGACGAAGGGCGCACCGTGCTCTTCGTCAGCCACGACCTGACGAGCGTGCGGCAGCTCTGCAACCGGTCAGTGCTCCTCATCGGAGGACGCGTCGACGTGGACGGCGAGCCGGACGCCGTGACCCGCCGGTACGAGCAGATGAACCGCGACCCGTCGGCGTCGAACGACGGAGCGGCGGATCGCGTGCACCCTCCGCCGCATTACCACCTCCGCCGCGTCGAGTTGAGAAATCAGTCCGGCGAGATCGCGCGCCACTACGACGCGGGCGACGTGATGGAGATCCACCTCTGGTCGAGTGAACGGGCCCCCGTCGACTCGTACACGGTGGAGTTCAAGCTGCTCAACGATCAGGATCAGATCGTCAGCTTCGGATCGGCCAATCCCGTGCGATCGACGTATTACACCGCCGATCAGCAGCACTACGTCTGCCGGCTGGGACCGCTGCCCCTGACCGAAGGCGCGTACGCACTCAGCTTCACGGTCCGGGTGTGGAACGAGGAACGGTGGGACTTCTGGGAGAACGCCATCGGTTTCGAGATCGACCGGTGCGACCTGTTCAAGACGGGCCACAGCGTCACGGGCGATCACAACGGCCCGCTCGTCATCCCTCAGGAATGGCGCTGATTGATCGCCGAAGGGAACTATCGACCGGACATCGACGGGTTGCGCGCGCTGGCGGTGGTCGCCGTCCTCGGCTTTCATCTCTTTCCGCAGCGCGCCCGGGGAGGGTTCGTCGGCGTCGACGTCTTCTTCGTCATCTCCGGATTTCTCATTTCATCGCTGCTGATGCGCGACATCGAGCTGGGCCGCCCGATCTTCGGCCGCTTCTACGCGCGGCGGGTGCGGCGCATCTTCCCCGCACTCGTTGCGGTGCTCGTCGCCGTGTTCGGCATCGGGTGGCTCCTGCTGCTCCCCGGCGAATTCTCACGCCTCGGAGAACACGTCGCCGGCGCGGCGGGATTCGTCGCCAACCTCCTCTACTGGAATGAGTCCGGCTACTTCGATCAGGCGGCCGCCTACAAGCCGCTGCTGCATCTCTGGTCGCTCGGCATCGAGGAACAGTTCTATCTCGTCTGGCCGGCGCTGCTCGTGCTGATCTGGCGCACACGGGAACGCACGTTCTGGTTCGTCGCGCTGCTCGCGGGCTCGTTCACCCTGAGCGTCGTGACGGTGTACTCCCGGCCGGCGGCGGCGTTCTACTCCCCCCTCGATCGATTCTGGGAACTGCTCACGGGAGGCGCGCTGGCGTTTGCCGCGCGGGACGATCGCCTCACCGGCTGGTGGCAGCAGCAGACGGCGCTGCGGCATCTCTGCTCGCTGGCGGGAATCGGATTGATCGTCCTCGCCGTCGTGAAGCTCGACAGCGCGGCGGCGTTTCCCGGATGGAAAGTACTCGCTCCGGTCGCCGGCACGTGTCTCGTGATCGGCGCCGGTTCGAGCGCCTGGTTCAACCGCAGACTGCTCTCGCTTCCTCCCGTGGTGTGGCTCGGCCTGATCAGCTACCCGCTCTACCTCTGGCACTGGCCGCTGATCTCGTTCGTCCGAATCGCTGGAGGCGAACCGTCACGCACCGCACGCGTCGCCGTCGCCGTGGCGAGCGTGGCGCTTGCCGCACTTACGTATCAGTTCATCGAGCGGCCCGTCCGATCGCGGCCGGCGACGCTGCGGATGGCGCTGATGCTCGGTGTGCTGATGGCGTGCGTCGGCGGTCTTGGCGTCGCGGCATTGAGCGCCGGCGGATTCCCGGGCCGGCTGCCGGAGGCCGCTCGCCAGATCGCGGATTTCTCGTACGACGACGCGAGTGCTTACCGGAGGCATCGCTGCTTTCTGTTGCCGGATCTGAACGAGCGAACGGTCGCGCCCGAGTGCCTCGATTCCGGACCGGCGACGCGCACGCTCAAAGAGATCGCGCTGTGGGGCGATTCGCACGCGGCGCATCTGTATCCCGGCCTCTCAGCCGTCTACCGGGGCTCCTTTCGTCTGTCGCAGCTCACCGCCGCCGGTTGTCCACCGCTGTTCGGCGTGGAAGGCTCGTTCAGCAACTGTCCCGAGCTGACGGCCGCGGCGTTCGATACGATCGCCGCGCGAAAGCCTGCGGTCGTCATACTCGGCGGACAGTGGATCAGCTACGAGTGGCGCGTGCTGCCGGCGACGATCCGCCGGCTGCGCGCGGCCGGAGTCGAAACGATCGTCGTCGCAGGCGAGGCGCCGATTTTCGACGCGCCGTTTCCGTCCGTCGTCGCGCGCGACGTGCTGGCCGACCGCCCGCGCTTCCGGGTGCCGGAGCGGACCGGCCACAGACTGAGTCCGGGACAGTGGGAGCTCGATCGCGAGATGGGCGCGCTCGTCCGCGCCAGCGGCGCGCAGTTCGAGTCGCCGCTCGCCATCCTCTGCAACGACGAGGGCTGCCTCACCCGCACCGGCGAGGGGATCGATTCGCTGATCATGTTCGACGCCAGACATCTGACCGGCGCCGGGTCACGCTATGTCGTCGAGCACTTCGGGCGCCTCGAGTGACGCCGGACATGACACGTCCCGAGCCGCTCGTGTCCATCAACATCCCCTGCTATCGGCAGCTTCCGTTGCTGACTCGCGCGCTCGATTCCATTCGCCGTCAGTCTCACGGCAGCATCGACGTGAACCTGCTCGACGATGCCGCCTCCGACGACTATCGCCGGTACGTCGAGTCGCTGGGCGATCCGCGCGTCCACTACCACCGCAATCCCGAGCGGCTCGGCGCCATGCACAACATGTTCAGCGCGATCGGCGCCGGGCGCGGCGAGTTCACGATGGCGTTTCACGAAGACGACCTGCTGTCGACGACGTACATCGCCGCCGCCGCCGGAATTCTGTCGCGCGAGCCGCGCTGCGGGTTCGTCGCCTGCCAGCTTCGTTAGTTCGCCGAGGAGCCGTCGTCCGCGGATCTCGGCAGGACGATCTCGCCGCTCGCGTGCGATCGCTTCGAGACGTCTGCGGAGATGGTGCGCGGCATCCTGCGGGGCGTCGAGCCGATGTTCGGATCGGTCGTCTACCGCCGCGCGGCCCTCGACGGCGTCGTGCCGGACCACGCGGCGTACGCCACGCTCGTCGATCGCCCGTTTCTGCTGTCGCTCATGGAACGCGGCTGGACGGCCGCCGTCATTCAGTCGCCGCTCGTGTGGTACCGCCGTCACGGCGACGGCGACACCCGGCATCTCGCGATGACGACCACGCACGTCCTGAATCTGCTGCGCACGTACCGCGAGAAGCTGCCGCGCGACTTGACCGGCGAGGAACGCACGGCGTTCTACAAGTACACGGGCTACTGGCTGTTCGAGTTGTATCGGCTGACGCCGGCAGACCAGCGGCCACCGGTCTGGCAGTATCTGTTCCGTGCGTGGCGGCAGGGAC
>DATNBT010000484.1:0-3679 GCA_035571855.1 Vicinamibacterales bacterium | reverse complement strand
TACGGCGCGTCGGAGTGGCCCACGATCGAGTTCAGCGAGTTGACGGTGGTGCTGAGATCGGCGACCGCACCGCACGTGTCGCGGTTGATCCGCGCCGTGCTGGTGCCGCCCTGCAGGAACAGGCCGTGCTGCTCGCGCCAGTTCCAGTTCGTGTCGAAGCCGTTCCACACGTACTTCAGCTGGTCGCTGTAGGTCTGGACGGTCACCGGCGCCACCGCGAGCGCGTGGACGTCGTAGAGGCCCGTGATCGTGTAGCCGCCGCCGCCGGGCAGGTTCGGATCCGTCGGCGCCTTCACGGTGTAGAAGTCGTACGACGGGTTCGAGTAGCCCAGCAGCGACGAGTTGCAGGTGGAGTACGTCGTGCCGCCGAACCGATCGCATCCGATGGTGAGACCGTCGCGCATGTCGAGGTTCGTGTAGGTGCGGCGGTGATAGACGAACTCTCCCGTCAGGCGCGGCAGAATCTCGCGCTGAACGCCGATGTCGAACTGCCATTCACCGCGCCGATCGTTCCAGCCGTTCAGGACGTTCTGGCCGTACTGCTGGCAGTACGACTGCGCGAGCGCGCTGATGCCGGCCTCGGTGCGGCCGCACTGGATCGTCGAGAGGCCGGTCGTGCCGGGATCCGCGCCGAAATGCGTGAGGTCGTTGAAGCCGAACGAGAACGCGCCGCACTCGCCGTTGTTCGCCGGGTTCAGCAGCTGGCAGTCGACCACGCGATTGGCGTTCGTGTCGGTCCATGTGCGCTGGAGCGAGTTGACCACCCGGCGCGCCGGGTTGGCGGCAGAGTAGAAGCCGGAGCCGATGGCCGCGGCGTTGTTGTACTTGCCCGCGCTCACCTTGACCGCGGTCTTGCCGTTGCCCTGCACGTCCCAGGCGGCGGCCATGCGCGGCGTGATGTCCTTGTAGTTGACGCCGTCGCTCGGCGACGTGCAGAAGGCGGTCGGCACGAACTGATTCGGGCCGAAGCAGCTCTGCCCGAAGCTGCTCGTCGCGTGATCGAAGCGGAGCGCGCCGCTGACCGTGAGGCGTTTAAACGTCCACTGATCCTGCGCGTACAGCGCGTCGTACCGCACGAGCTCGTCGAACGTCGTCGCACCGTCGGTGAAGAGCACCGTGCTCGGAATCGGGCGCTTCGCGAAGTTGAACGGATCGGTCGGGAACTGCGCGGCCAGGAGATTGCCGCACGGGTTGATCGCCGGGTTGGTGCTGGCGACGCAGTTGGCCGCAGCCGACGGCGACACGTAGTTGTACGTCTCCAGCGAGTTGTTGACCGTGTTGGTCTCCAGCTGCTTGTAGTACCCGCCGTCGTACCCGAACTTCGCGTGGTTGCTGCCGCTCACATAAGAGATTGATCCGCGCGTTCTCCAGTAGTGCTGATCGCGCGTCTCGAAGAGCCCGCCGGGCGCGTTGGTGATCGATCCCGACGTCAGCGCAAAAAACGGAGACTGCCCGGCGAACACGTTGACCGACGGCGCCGTCGCGTCCGCGCCGGTCGCTGCGCCAAGTTCGCTGATGCGCGGGATGGTGGTGTAGTCGGTGTAGGTGCGGCTCTGCCCCGTGTTGTAGAACTGCGTCTGGAGGCTGAATCCGGCCTCGAGCAGGATCTTGCTCGAGAGCGGGTTCGTCCAGGTCAGCTGCTGCAGCCGGTCCGGCACCGTCTGCACCGAGATCCACGACTCGGGCGACGTGAACACCGAGACGACGCCCGTGCAGGGATCCTGGCAGAACGACTGTTCATCCCAGTAGAAGTTGAACTTGTTCTTCGCCGAGGCCTGGAAGGTGATACGCGCGCTGCCGTTCTTCCACATGTTCTCGTACTCGACGCGCGGCTGGCTGCGATCGGGCTGGTAGTTGTACCCGGCTTTGCCTTCCCACAGGTTCGGCCAGAAATCCACACCGACCGGAAGCTTATGGATGTACTGGCTGCGGCCGAGCGCGAAGAACCACAGCTTGTCCTTCATGATCGGACCGCCGTAGTCGACCGACCAGTCGTGGTCCGATTTTACGGGCTGGAACACCGACGTGATGTTCGGATAGGAGCTGTAGTTCTGACTGAACCAGCTCTCGGTCGTATAACTCAGGAAGAAGTCGCCGGCGAACCGGTTGCCGCCCGTGCGCGGCACGATGTTGATTTCCGATGCGCCGTTCTCGGACTCGCCGAGCGCTCCCGACACGCGGACGTTGACCTCCTGCGAGTTCGCGACGTCTGCCGTATACCCACCCGTGGTGCCGCCGATCGGCGGCGTTCCGCCCGAGTTGACGACGACGCCGTCGACCAGCACGCGGCCCTGCGCCATGTTGCTCTGATCGAGCGCCGTGCCGCGGTCGCCGATGTTGAAGCCGCTGACGCCGGGGTTGCAGAACACGCCGATGCCGCCGACGCACACGCCCGGAGCGCCGAAGGGACTCTGCGACGTCGACGTGGTGTACTGGCTCGACACGCCCGGCGTCAGCTGAAGGATGCTGTTGACGTTGCGGCTCGTCGGCATGTTCCGGATCTGCTCGCCGGGCAGCGTCTGCACCTCGCGCGCGTTCTGGATGTCGACGGTCGGCGTCACCCCGGCGACCGTCACGGTTTCCGTGAGCTGGCCGACGGACAACGTCGTGTTGACGGTGGCCGTGAATCCGCTGGTGAGGACGATGTCCTGGCGTTCCTCTTTCTTGAAGCCGGACAGCGTGAACGTCACGCTGTACGTGCCGACGGGCAGGTTCGTGATTCGATAAGCGCCGTTCGCGTCGGTCGTCGTCGAGCGGGTGCGTTCGATCAGCGCGGGACTCGCCACTTCGACGGTCACGCCGGGGATCACCGCATCCGATGTATCGCGCACGTTTCCCGCGATATTGCCCTGTTGCGCCAGCGCAGCAGCAGGAACGAGCAGGATCAGGGCAACGGCCCCCAGGAACAGCTTCAGTCGACCACCTGTCATGCAATCCTCCGACTGGTTTGCCGAAAATCCGCCAAATGTGCAGTAGTTGTTTACGCGCGTGTCGCATAACTGTCAATCAAAATTCGCGCTAGAATCGCCGCGTTTTGCGTTTGTTTCCCTGCGCAGCGGTGCTCGTCGCTCTGGCATTCGCCCCCAACCCCGCGCACGCCCAGCTCGAGGCATTTGTTCAAGCGACGCGCGCCGTGGCGGTGGCGGATAAGGAAGCCACAAGGCGCGCCGCAGTGCGCCAGATGGAAGCGGCGCTCGTCGAGTGGGACCGCAGCATCAGCGCGCTCGAAAGCCAGGTCAGAGCGGACACCAGAAAGGCGCCGGATCTGCGCGCGGCGCAGATGCACGCGGGACTCGGCGTCGCCTACGCGACGCGCGGCCGGCTCGCCGATGCCCTGCGGGAGTTCGAGACGGCAATCAGGCTGCGGCCGTCGAGCTCCGACGTCCGCGTCCTCGGCGGGCTGACGCTCGAAGCGCTCGGCCGTCCCGCCGACGCCGCGCGGATGTTCGAGGACGCGTGGACGATCGATCCCCGCAACGCCGTCAAGGCGTACTACGTCGCCTCGCGGCCGGGCGTCGATCCCGCGGCGCGCGCCAAAGCGCGCGCGTTTCTTTCTGCGGAGGTGGGGTCCGGCGTGAGGCGGACAGAGCCGCCACAAGCGCTCCCCTTCGTGACGCTCGACGCGATCGCCGACGGCCTGTCACGCTCGCCCATCGTCGGCGACGAAGCCACCGGCGAC
>DATNBT010000483.1:0-5931 GCA_035571855.1 Vicinamibacterales bacterium | reverse complement strand
GGCGTGGCCGACGCGTGACGGCCCGGCATTCAGCGCGACGCCGATGCCCACGACAGCCGTCGCGTTGCCGCTCGCGTTGCTCGTGATCGTCAGCCAGCCGCTGTCGCTCGCCGTCGTCCAGCCGCAGCCCGCGAACGTCGTGACCGTGATCGTGGTGCTGCCGCCGGCGAAGCCGACCGAATCGGACGTCTTGCTGAGCGAGTAGCGGCACGGCGCCGCGGCCTGCGTCAGCTGAACCGTTTGATCGCCGACCGTGATTGCGCCGTTCCTTGCCTGTGGAACGGTATTCGCCGCCACGCTGTAGGAAATCGACGCATCACCCTGTCCGCTCGCGCTCGAGCTGGGAATCGACACCCAGTTCGTGTTCGTGGCGATCGACCAGCCGCAGTCGCGCGTCGCCGAAATCGCGAGCGAGCCGCTGCCGCCGGCGTCGGTGAACGTCGACGGCGTGTTACTGACCTGAACCTGACACTTCTGCTCGCTTGGCGCCGTGATTCCTGTTGAGGTTTGTGTCGACGTGCATGCGGAGAAACCCGGAGCGAGCGCGAGGACGAGCGCGACTGCTGACAGCGGGATCCGGCGGCGCATAGTTTCTGATACGCATCGAAATGCACGCGCCTTGCCACAGACAGGTGTGTAATTTCAGCGTCTGAAGAGACGGAGCTGGGTTCGCCCGCCGAGCGACGGCGAGATCGCACGTTCGCGTGCGAGCGTCGCGTCGAAATCGGCCGACGGCGCGAGATTCGTTTCGATCGACCGCACGAATGCGTCGAGCCGCCTCATCCCGTCGCTCTTTTCTCTGTCGCCTACTCTGGCGGCGTCCAGGCTTCCGCGAAGGACGGCGATCGACTCGTCGTACGTCTTGAGCGGCACGGGGAACGGATGTCCGTCCTTGCCGCCGTGCGCGAAGGAAAAGCGTGCGGGATCGGAGAAGCGCGCCGGCGTGCCGTGGATCACTTCGGCGACGAGCGCGAGCGACTGCAGCGTGCGCGGGCCCAGTTGTTCCACGAGCAGCAGATCGGCGAAGGTGCGGAGCTCGCGCTCGTGCGCCACGGCGAGGACGGCGCCCAGCCGCGTGAGGTCGACGTCCTCGCGCCGGACGTCGTGATGTGCGGGCATCGTCAGCCGTCGAGCGGCGGCGAGCGTGCGGTCCGGATCCTCCCGCGTGATCGCGAGCATGGCGTCCTGCGCCGGCTTTGCCCCGCGATCGACCAGGTTGCGGATGATGCCGGCGTGTGCGCCGACGATCGCGGTGTGCGGCTCGGACGTGAAGTCGCGGACGGCGGACGAGTGCCAGTGATAGCGGCGGGCGAGACGGCTGTCCGCATTCATGCCCTGCTGCACCACCGCCCACTCGCCGGCCGACGAGACGACGAAGCTGTGAAGATAAATCTGAAAGCCGTCGGCAATCGCGTTGTTGTCGATGCGCGCGGTCAGCCGGCTCGTTTCAGCGAGCGTGTCGCCGTCGAGGCCGATGCGATCGGCGACGGCGCGCAGCTCGCCCGGCGTGTTCCTCGAGTGCCGGCCGCGTCCGCCGCAGACGAAGACGCCGAGCTCGTGCGCGCGCGGGTTGAGTCCGCGCTTCAGCGCGCCCATCACCGACGTCGTGATGCCGGAGGAATGCCAGTCCATCCCCATCACCGATCCGAGCGCCTGGAACCAGAACGGATCGCTCAGGCGCGAGAGCAGCGCGGACGTGCCGTAATGCCGGATGACACTCTCGGCGATCGCCGTGCCGAGCAGCGTCATCCGGCTGGCGAGCCAGTCGGGGACGCGTCCGTTGTGCAGCGGAAGATCGGCGACGCCGGAACGCTTCATTTCGTGTTCAGCAGTTCCAGTTTACCTTTCATCAAGCCGTCGATGATTCGATTGGCCTGTTCGTACGTGAAGTCGCCGGTGAGCATCGCTTCCGACGATGTGGGCGTGCGGATGAGCGGCGCCATCACGACCTGGTGGTCGATGATCAGCTGCAGATGCTCGCCGACGTGCTCCGATGTCGCCCGCCGCATCTTCTCGGCGCCCTCGGGCGTGAACGTCAGTTCCACGCCGACGGTCGACTTCGTCTGCCCGTCCTTGTTTCTGTCGTGCAGCGCGACCACCTTTGCCGTCTGAATATCGCTGGTGACGAGAATCGTCTGATTGCTCTCGGCGATGCGGGCCTCGAACTGCATGGCGGCGACATCCACCGACGCGTGCCGCCAGCCGAAGACCGCAGCGGCGACGGCGGCAGCCGTGACAGCGGCGTACGCAAGCACCCGGCGCCGCGGAAATGATTTCCTGTCGTAGTAATGTTGTCGCGGTCCCGCAAGAATGGCCGATCGCGTCGCCGCGCGCGCATGCGCGCTCGGGACTTCGGTCGTCACGGGATCGGACTCGCGAAGGACGTCGTTCAGTGTCTTCATGTCAGTGCTCCATGAAAGGCGCCAGCGACTGCCGCAGTTCGCGGCGCGCCAGCGAGAGATGCCATCGAACCGTCATCACGGCCAGGCCCAGCAACGTCGCGATAGCCTCGGGGGGCATGCCGTCGAGCTCGGCGAGGATCAGGATGGCCCGCCGGCGGGGATGCAGCGCGTCGAGCGCCGACCACACCGCCTCTTTCGCGATCAGGGCCGACTCGGCCGACGGCTGGGACTGGGGAGCTGCCGCCTGCAGCATCGGCATCGCCCGCGTGCGAACGCCCGTCCGCCTCCATTGATCTCTGCGGGTGTTCACGAGGACGCGGGTGAGCCAGGCCTCCGCGCGCGGGGACTCGTCCGGAATAGAGGCGGCCGACTGCGCAGCTTTCAGAAAGGCTTCCTGAAGCAGGTCCTCCGCATCGGCGGCGCTCGAAGTCAGGCGTCTGGCCAAACGGTAGAGTTTGTCTCCGAGTGTGTCGAAAAGGAGGCTCAGCCGTTCCGCCGGGGTGCTCACAACCGTAATAGACGCGGAAACACGGGCATATTTTGGCGGCAAAGCAATTGCACAAGGAGTCCTTATGAGAAACCTACTTAAAATCACCGCTGTGTTGGGCCTGCTTTTCGTCGCGACGCCGGCGCGCGCGCAGGTCTCGTTTGGCTTCTCAATCGGCACGCCGCCGCCGGCGCCGCGTGCATATCGTGTCGCGCCACGGCCGGGCCCGGATTACGAGTGGGTCGAAGGTTACTGGTACCCGCAGGGCAAGCGCTGGCTCTGGCACGATGGCTACTGGACGCGCGCACCGTACGCCGGGGCGTACTGGGTCTCGCCGTACTGGGATAACGGACGGTACTTCGAAGGCTACTGGGCCACTCCGCGAGGCGACTTCCGGCACGACCATCGATGGGATCGCGATCGGAACCGGCGCGATTACGACCGGGATCATGATCGGCGCGACCGGGATGATCACGATCGCCGCTAGCTAGACTCTCCATCACGGAGGACACAGAGTACACAGAATAGTTTTCTGATCCTCTGTGTCCTCTGTGCCCACCGTGGTCGATAGCTCTCCCTACGACGCCGCGCAATCCTCGAATTCATTACGTGCCCTGGCGCTCTCGCGAAGCCGCTCCGCCGGTCGGACGACGAGGACGGGGGCATCCGCCCGGCGGACGACGTGCTCGGCGACGCTGCCCATGAAGAAGCGCGACACGCCGGTCCGGCCGTGCGTCCCGAGCACGATCAGGCCGGCGTGCGTCTCCCGTCCGTACTGGACGATCGCGTCTGCGGGGTCCGGCGCGACGCGCACGGCGACGCGTGCGTCGGCCGCATGCTCTGCGGCGAGCAACGACCGGAGCTGCGTCGTCGCGAGCTCCATCGCCTTGGCTTCCGGATCGCCCGGACCTTCGGGATAGAACTGCGCCGCGGAGGTGGAGATCACGTCGGCGACGTGCAGGACGTGCAGCTCTGCATCGAAGGCGCGCGCGAGGTTCCGGCCGTAGACGATGGCGTTCTTCGACGCCTCGCTGAAGTCCACGGCGACGAGCACGGATGTGAGCTCGATCATGGCGTCCTCTCGGTCAGGCGCTCACCGGCGCTGCGACGCGGACGAGCGCATCGGGATGCACGAAGTCGCGTTCGGGCTGCCGTACGGTGAGGACGGGGCAGCTGGCAAGACGGACGACGCGTTCGGCGACGCTGCCCATGAGGAAGTGGCCGAGCGTGCCGCGGCCGTGCGTGCCCATCACGATCAGATCGATCTCGTGGTCGTTCGCGTAGTCGATGATCGCGAAGGCGGGCGACGCGGACGTCATGACCGCGGCCACGGAGCGTCGCTCCGCGTCGTTGTCGGCGGTGAGCTCCTTGAGACGGCGGTTCGCCGACTCCTCGATGTCGCGCTGCAGATCGGGCGCGAACGACGCATACGTTTCCGCGCCGAACGCCGTGATGTAGACGTTCTCGGCGACGTGCAGCACGTGCAGCGTCGCGTTGAACTTCCTGGCGAGCTCGCGTCCGTAGGCGAGCGCCGTGTCGGCGGCTTCTCCGAAATCGGTGGCGACCAGCACGTTCTTCATGGCGATCATGACCGTCCTCCTCACCTCTATCTGCGTGCGACGCTGAAATTGAATGTCACCGTCAGCACGAACGGCGTGTTGACGCCGTTCAGCACGAGCGGCTTGTACTCCCACTGCTTGAGCGCGTCCACCGCCGCCTTGTCGAGGAACGGATGCACCGACCGCAGCACCCTGACGTCGTCGACGCAGCCGTCCGTGCCGATCTTCGCCTCGAGGATCACGATGCCCGTGAGTTGCGCCTGCGCGGCGATGTCGGGATAAACCGGCTCGACGCGCTTCACGAGCGCGGGCGCGCTGATCTGTCCGCCGATGCGGACCGGCGCGCGCGGTGCGGGCGGCGGGGGAGGAGGCGGCGGCAGCGCGTTCGGCAATCCGCCGACGATGCCTCCAGGCACTCCGCCCTCGACGCCGCCTTCAACTCCGCCTTCAACGCCTTTGTCGGCGACGCGCGCGACTTCCGGCGCAATCGCGGACGGCGCCTCGACGGGCGCGGCGTTCGGATTCACCGGCTTCGTCGCTTCGGCCGTGACCGCCTTTGCGGCCGGCTTCGGCGTCCCGGGTGCGGGCGGCGGCGGAGGTGGAGGCGGCGGCGCCGGTACGGACGCGACAAACGCCGTCATCGCCGGCATCGGCGGCAGGACGTGCGTCACCCGCAGCAGCGGCACGACGACGACGAGCGTGACCACAACGACGTGTACGACGGCGGACATAATCTTGGATCCCGGTGCCGCCTCCCGAAGCGGCCGTCCATGTTTCCCGTCCACAATCAGATCGAACATGGCGCCCTCGCTGATTGCAGAGAGGGCAAGCGGCGTGCCGTCACGAATTCGAGGAAATGCCGCGGAAGACGCGGGATGAGCGCGGAGAATTCCGCAGGGCTGCGGAATCTCCACCAGCACGGCACGCTCCCCACCACGGAATAAGAGAGGAAGGGTGGTGGAGAGCTTTTTGAAATGACGCCGATCGTGGCAAACGCCAACATCCTCGTCGTCGACGACGAGCCGCTCGTGCGATGGTCGGTGGCGGAGACGCTCGAAGACTCCGGCTATCGCGTGATGCAGGCAGGTGACGCGTTGTCGGCACTCGAAGCGCTCAACGGCAGGGGCGGCGCCGCGGACGTCGTGCTGCTGGATTTGCGGCTGCCCGATTCGTCCGATCTCGGCATCCTTTCCATGATGCGGCGTCTCTCACCGACGACGCCCATCATCCTGATGACGGCGTATGGCTCGGACGCGCTGCGCGCCGAAGCGCGCGCACGCGGCGCCTACGCCGTCATCGACAAGCCGTTCGATATGGCCACGCTGCCGCCGCTCGTTTCGACAGCGATGCGGGGTTGAGGGACAGGCTTGAACGCCTGCACTACAATAGCCACGCGTGAAAACGCCCACGATTCTCATCGTCGACGATGAGCCGCTGATCCGGTTCGCTCTGAACGATCGGCTGATCGCCGACGGCTACCGCG
>DATNBT010000482.1:0-4894 GCA_035571855.1 Vicinamibacterales bacterium | reverse complement strand
CCGCTCTCGCCTTCGAGCAGCACCGTCGTATCGGTGCCGGCCGCACGCTGCAGCGCCACCGACACCTGTTTCAGCCGGGGATCTTCGCCGACGATCTGCGGCGCGCCCCGGCGGGCGGCGAGCTCGTCCTTGAGCAGGATGTTCTCGGTCGCGAGCCGCCGCTGCGCGAGCGCGCGCTCGACCATCAGCAGCAGGTGCTCGGGATCGACGGGCTTGGCGAGAAAGTCGAGGGCGCCTTCCTTCATCGCCGCGACCGCGTCCTGGATGCTGCCGAACGCGGTCATGACGATCACCGGCAGCTCGGGATCGAGCTCCTTCGCCGCGCGCAGGACGCCGAAGCCGTCGCCGTTGGGAAGCCTGAGATCGGAGAGGACGACGCCCGGCCGCGCCGACTGCAGCGCGGCCACCGCCTCGTTCTGGTCGCGCGCTTCGACGACGGTGTGGTCCTGCGCCTCGAGGGCGAGCCGCAGCATCGTGCGCAGCGAGTCCTTGTCCTCCACCAGCAGGATTGGAGGATCCGCGGCGCGCCGCCCGCGGCCGCTCACCGCAGCCAGCCTGGCGGCACGGAAGCCTTGCGCGCTTCCTCGTCGAAGTCCGCCAGCGCTTTCTGATCGTCCTTGATGGATTTCGTGAGGCCGTCGAGCTCCGCCACGGCGCGCTGACGGTCGCGTTCGATCACGGCGCGCTGCGCCGGATCGGAGCGCGCGGCGAAGTCGGTGGTCAGGCCGTTGATCCGGCTCTGCATCGCGTCGGCGAGCACCCGGTCGCGTTCGAGCTTGGCGTCGAGCGCCTTCTTCCGCTCCGACCAGTACTTCTGATCTTTGGCCGGACCGGCGTCTTTCTTGTCGTCGGCGGGCTTGTCGGCAGCCGGCTTCGCCGCGGCGTCGGCCGGCTTGGCCGGATCGGCCGGCGGCGCCGCCGTCACCGTGGGCGGCGTGCCCAGGTCTTTGTTGGTGTAGACCTTGGCAGGCTGCCTGACCTTCTTCTGCCGCTCTTCTTCCTGCTTCGCGATGTCGGCGAGGCTCTGGGCGCGCACCGGGCGCACGCCCGCGCAGGCGAGGACGGCCACCGCACAGAAAAGGGCTGTAACACGCATGGCGTCTTGAATATCGGCTCGAACCGGCTGTTACGTCAGGCCCTGCATGTGGGCCCGGACGGCCTCGGCGTCCGCGGCGCCAGGGGCCATGTCCAAGTACTGCTGGTACTCGCGTTTGGCGTCGTCTTTCCGCCCGAGCTTCTCGAAACTGGCCGCCAGCGGGAGGTGGAACGACGCCTCGGACGGCGCCAGCTGAATCGCCTTCTGGAACTCCGGCACCGCGGCGAGCTCGTCGCCTTTGCGGTGCAGCGTCATCGCCAGGTTGAACTGCGTCGCGTAGTCGTCCGGGAAGATGTCGCGCGCGGCGCGGTATTCGGCGATCGCGCGATCCCAGTCCTGCTTGGCCGTCGATGCGTGGGCCAGATTGAAGTGGTACGCCCAGCTCTTCGGGTTGATGCGCGCCGCCTGCGCGAACCGCTCGATCGCGTCGTCGTACTGCCCCATGCGCTCAAGCGTGAGGCCGATGTTGTTGAGGATCTCGGGATCGTCGGGCTTGCCCTTGAGCGCCTCTTCGAACTTGGCCTTGGCGGTCGCAAAGTCGCTGTTGCCGAAGTCCGCGGTGCCGCGCCGCTCCGCGTCGAGGAACGCCACCGGGCTGACGAGCGGAGCCGCGGCGGCCGTCGCGCCGGCGGCCGGCTGTGCCGGCGCGGGCTTCGGCGCTCCCGCGACGGGCGCGCTCGCAGGAGCCGGGCGCGCCCGGTCGTCCACGGATGTATTCGAATCGTAGAGCGTGATGGCGACGACGATGATCGCGAGCGACGCGACCGTGCCGAAGATCAGCGTGCCGCCGCCGAGCCGCTTGAGCAGCGGCGGCAGCGGGAGCTCAGGTTTCCTGTACGCGACGAGCGGCGCGTGGCACCGCAGACACCATTCCCGGTCCGCCTTGATGCGTGCGCCGCACTTGGAGCAGAGAACAAAACCTATTTCTTCGAGTTCGTCCAGATCCGCCAGAGCTATCTCACCTCACGCCAGGACAGAAGCCGGACACCGGCCTGACCGATGCCGTTATTGTAGTCGGTGTCGTTTCCGTAGATCTGCACTTTTCCGGCGGTGCCGAACACCAGGTGCTGGTCGACGATGAACGGCGCCGTCCCGCGGGCGCCCGCGACACTCTGCACGAGCACGCTGTCCTGCTGGTTGAACTTGCCGTCGTTGTTCGTGTCGTATGCCGCGCCGCCGGTGAACGTCAGCGCGTAGAGGCTGGCCGTCGGCAGCGTGCACGGGGTCGACGGGTTGAACGTCGTGGTCGTGAAGAACACGATGTCGCCCGCGACCGCCGGGAACGTCGTCACCTTCTCGTCGCCCGCCGTGTTGTCGACTTTGACGAGATCGTATTCGAACGTCTTCGTGCCGGTGGCGCCGTTGTCGACGATGCCGAGCAGGCGGTACTGCTGCGAGACGTTGTTCGCCGGCAGCAGATCGGAGCCCGTGCCCGTGAAGATGTACTGCGTGCCGCTGATGTTGATCGACGCCATCGAGGCGAAAATCGGCTGCTTCAGCGGATCGTCGTAGAGCTTCGTCGGATTGGACGCGACCGGAACGAACTGCGGCTTGTTCGTGTTGTCGAGCTGGAGGTCGAAGCGCCACAGGCGTCCGTCCAGATCGCCGATGTAGGCCTTCGTGATGAAGCGCGAGTCCGAGGGACCCGTCGCGACCGGGTCGGAGTGCAGCGCGTTCTTGAAGTAGCGGCAGTCGTTCCCGGGCGTCGCGCCTGGATTGACGGCGTTCGTGCAGTTGTCCTGTGTTTCGTAGACGCCGTCGCTGCCGACGCTCTTGCTGTCGAGCAGCACGCCCGTTTCGGCGTTGAACATATAGAAGGTCGTGCCCGCAATGGCGCCGCCGCGGTTCGCCTGCTGCTGGATCGAGTACGGCATGAACCCGGAGCCCGCCACCATCACGTACGGCGACGCGGGACCCTGCACCTGGCCGATCGCGGGGTCGGACCACGTCTGCCCCACGGTCTTCTCGACGGCCGCGGCGGCGGTCTTCAGATCGCCGTACGGCGACGTCGCGCAGATGTTCGCCCCGACGCTGGCGGCGTTCGCGCAATTCGGCTCCCAGTCGGCGACGGACGGGAAGCTCCATTTCATCGGCACGATGTTCGGGCTCGATCCGAAATAGGTCAGCACGTTCTGAATCGTGTCGTCGGTCGGCGAGACCGAGGCCGCCATGTTGTTGAGCGTCACGTCGAACGTCTGGTAGAACACGCCGCCCGCGCCCTGGCTGATGAACATGTACGTATGCCACGTGCCGTCCGCCTGCTTGATGTCGGCGATCTTCGGCGAGCCGTCCATCATGAAGTCGGTCGACCCCACCGCCTGGCCGTCCCAGAGCGTGCGCAGCTTCGGCAGCAGGTTCAGCGGGATGTACCCCCACACCTCGACACCCGAGCGCGCGTCGATGGCTTCGAAGATGCCGCGGTTGGTGCCGACCCAGATGATCGTGCGGCGATCCTTCTGCGCGGAGGCGAAGCCGGGATACGTATCGTCGGGCGGCGGATCCAGCGACGGCGGGTTCATGATGGCCGGCGTCGAATCGAGAATGGTGCCGAGTCCCTGGTTCCGGACCTGCTTGATGACGTTCGTCGCATCGATCGCGCTCAGGTTCATCAGCGACGCGAGCGTCGCGACGTTGGTCGTCTTGAACGCGATCATGTTGCCGTTGGCGTCGGTCGTATAGAGGTTGCGGGAATCGCTGCCGAGCGACGAACCATCGGCCGCGGACGGAAAATTCACCGGGCCGCAAGGGCCGCTCGACGTCGTGCCCGGGGCGCACGCGGCCCACAAGGGCGTGCCGTCGGACTGGAATTTCCATCCCGTCGGCTGCGTGGCGTCCGGCACCGGCTTGTACATCCGGAACGCGCGGATTCTGCCGTCGAATCCCGGCAGGCCGAACGCGGCCGTGACCATCACGTCCGAGCGCTGCGGGATGACGTTGCCCGCCCGGTCCTTCACCGTCGTCGGATCCGGCGTGAGGACCATGCCGTTGATGTCTTTCGCGCCCGTCAGGTTGACCGTCCCGATGATCGGCGTCGTCACCTGGAACTCGCTCGACGGAATGATCTGCGGCGTCGTCATGGTGAAGGTGCCGGCGGTGGCCGGCACGCCCGCGCCCGCCTGCCACATGTTGAGCGACGCGGTATTCAGATCGGCGTAGTTCTCGAACGCCGCCTGGATCGCGAGGTTCATCGCACGAACGGCCTCGGGAATGACGACCGTGCCCGTCGGCGCGCCGGTCACCGTCGCCGCCCACATCGTCGGGTTCAGGCTGTTGAGCGCAGCGTCGATTTCCTGCTTCGTGACCTCGAAGTACATCCCGCCGCTCTTCGACGCGATGTTCTGCAGCTGCGCGCGATCGGCCGCCGGCGGCGCGATGGCGACCACATAGATGGGAACGTGCCGACTGGCCCAGTTGGTCGTGTATGCCGCGGCGGTCACCGTGGGATCGGGGTTGCCAGCGGTCGTGCCTTCGCCGCCGCCCGTCACGAGGATGACGACGGTGTTGCGGCACTGCTGGCCGTTCTGGCCGTTGCCGTTGTCGATGCCGATCAGCCGGCCGACTTCAGTGGAGGTGTCGTCGAGCAGGTACTTGAGCGGCTCGTCGACCGTATTCGCGTCGTCGTTGCCGGTCGGCAGCAGCGGCGTAGGCAGCGGGTTCGGCGCAGCGCCGCCGCCCTGCCAGCGTCCCTGGACGTCGACGGCGAGCTTGTTGAGCACGCTCGTGTTCGCGCCGTTCGCATCGGCCTGGACGATGACCGCCGTATTCGAGTTCGCGACGCCGTTGTTGCCGCCGACCGTC
>DATNBT010000481.1:0-4039 GCA_035571855.1 Vicinamibacterales bacterium | reverse complement strand
TTGTCGGCAGGCGCCGCCGAAGCCCTCGTCTCGTATCAGTGGCCGGGCAACGTGCGCGAGCTCGAGCGGCTGATCGAACGCGCGGTCGCCCTCGCGCAGTCAGACGTCATCGAGCTCGACGATCTGCCACCGACCGTTCGGGGCGAACACGGGGCCATTCTGGGACCGTCGCTCGAACGCGGCGAGACGATGAGGGCGTGGGGAAGTCGTTACGCCAAACTCGTGGTGGAGCGCTGCGGAGGCAATCGGCGACAGGCCTGTCGTGTGCTGGGCATCACGTATCACACGCTGCGGTCGTACTTGAACTACCGTGCGGAGAGCGCGGACGAAGCGTCGGCTGAGGACTGGCCTCGCGACGGCACCACGCTACTCGTACCGCATCGCGTCGACGGGTGACAGCCGTGCGGCCTTGAGGGCGGGATACATGCCGAAGATCAGTCCGACGGCGATGGCCGTGCCCATCGAGAACAGGAAGGTCTGCCCTGTGAACACGGCGTAGAACGGCGTCCGGCTCTGCCATCGGATGAAGGTCGCGATGCCGACGGCGCCGAGGAATCCGACGAGGCCGCCGAGGAGCGAACCCGCAACCGAGATGGTGACCGACTCGGACAGAAACTGAACGACGATGTCGCGGCGTGTGGCGCCGGAGGCTTTGCGAACGCCGATCTCGCGTGTGCGTTCGGCGACGGCGGCCAGCAGCACGTTCATGATGCCGATGCCGCCGACGAGCAGTGAGATCGCGGCAAACGATCCCATCACGAGCTTGCCGACGAGCATCCCCTGATTGAGCTGTCGCAGCCGCTCGCTGCCCTGGCTGGCGACGGTCACGCGGTCTTGTGCGCGCCATTTCGGATCGATCGTGTCGGTCCACTGCTCGACGCGCGCCTTGACGGCCAGGACGTCCTCGAGCTTCGGTGCGCGCACGAAGAGACCAGGCGTGCCGCCTGGCTGGCTGCCGGGAACCGTCGGCGACGGAGTGCCTGCGTGCGGCAGGCTGCCGACCGGAACGAACACGTTGAAGGTGGGCAGGTCGGCGGCCTCTTCGAGGACGCCGACGACTGTCCACGCATGGCCCTGCAGCATCAGCGGCATGTTCAGCACGCTGACGGGCGACGCGCCTGCGAGTTCGACGGCGAGGTTGTGCGAGATGACCGCGACGTACCCGTCGCCGCTCATCTCGTCGGCGGCGAGAAACCGGCCATGGGCGATGGCAAAGCCGCCTGTCGCGGCCTCGGGCGAGCCGTACACACCGCTGACGGCCGCCGCACGTGGCGATGTGCCGGACGCTTTCACGAACGTACCAGTCACCGGCGTCGTCGTCAGCGCCACGGCTGGACCCGGCCCGAGGTACGCGGCCAGCGATTGGGCGTGGGCCACAGTCAGGGTGGGGACGTCCTGCCGGGGCACCATCAGGCCGTCGACCCTGTTGAACGTCTTCGGCGACACGATGATGCTCTGCACGCCGTATCGCTCGATCTGGTGCCGCACCATCGTCTCGAAGCCGTCGCCGGCTGAGAGGACCCCGACCAGCGAGGCGGCGCCCATGACGATGCCGAGCGTGGAGAGGAGCGTACGGACGGGATTGGCGCGCAGGGTCTGAAGCCCTACTTGAATGGAAGGGAGTGAAATCATCACGCTGTCCGCCGGCACCTGCCCATACGAACCTGCAGGACGCGAAGTTCAAGTACATTAGAGGTGTCTTGAAGAAGACGCCTCTACATGCCCGGCACGTCGCGTCGGGCGCGAAGATGGTGGAGTTCGGCGGCTGGGACATGCCCGTCGAATACACCGGCATCACACCAGAGCACCTCGCGGTCCGCGGCGCGGCCGGACTGTTCGACGTCTCGCACATGGGCGAGATCGAGATTGCGGGCAAGGACGCCGCCGCGGCGGTCCAGGCCATCTTCTCCAACGACGCGTCGAAGCTCCAGCCGGGGCACGCGCAGTACTCGGCCATCCTCACGGACCAGAGCACGTTCGTCGACGACGTCCTCGTCTACAAGCTGCGCAACGATCATTTTCTGATCGTGGTGAATGCCGCGAACGTCGTGAAGGACTACACGTGGATCGCCGAACGGCTGACGGCGTTCGGCGACGCCGTCGCGATGGACGCGAGCTCGCGCTACGCGCTGCTGGCCGTACAGGGCCCGGCCTCGGTCGGCATCGTCCAGCCGTTGACCGGGATCGACCTGGCGTCGATGAAGTACTACGCGTTCGCGCATGGGGAGATCGCCAACGTGCGCGGCACGATCTCGCGGACCGGTTACACCGGTGAAGACGGCTTCGAGATCTTCGTGCCGCCGCAGCAGGCCGATCGTGTCTGGCAGGCGATTCTCTCGTCGGGCCAGCCGGCCGGTCTCATCCCGTGCGGCCTCGGCGCGCGCGACACGCTGCGTCTCGAAGCCGGCATGCGGCTGTACGGCAACGACATCGACGAGACGACGACCGTGCTCGAGGCGGATCTCGGCTGGATTCTCTCGCGCGACCGGCGCGAGAAGAGCGCCGGGAATCCGCCTGCACGCAGGCTGGTCGGCTTCGAGCTGATCGACGCCGGCATCGCGCGCCACGGTTACGATGTGTATGTGAGCGGCGCGCCGGCCGGCGAGAAGGTTGGAACGGTCACGAGCGGAACACAGACCCCCACGATCAGAAAGTCGATCGGCATGACGTACCTGCCCATCGCGAACACCGCTCCCGGCTCCGATTTCGAGATCGACATCCGCGGACGCCGTGCCCGCGCGCGCGTCGTCCCGCTCCCGTTCTACAAGCGGGCCTGACCGCGGACTGATGACTGTCGACTGATGACTGTCGACTGATGACTGGAGACTGGAGACTGGAGACTAAGATGACGGATCCAGCCAACCTGAAATACACCAAGGACCATGAGTGGATCGACGTGTCGGGCGATCGCGGCAAGGTCGGCATCACCGACTACGCGCAGAAACAGCTCGGCGACGTCGTCTACGTCGAGCTGCCGGCCGTCGGGACGAAGCTGACGCAGGGGCAGTCGTTCGGCACGATCGAGTCGGTCAAGGCGGTGTCGGAGCTCTACTCGCCGGTGTCGGGTGAAGTCGTCGAAGTCAACGACGCGCTGAAGAACAAGCCGGAACAGGTGAACGCGGATCCGTACGGCAGCTGGCTGCTGGCCGTGAAGCTGTCGAACGGGTCCGAGGTCGCCGCGCTGCTCGACGCCGCAAAATACGGCGAGCTCGTCAAATGACGTTCGCGTCCCGCCACATCGGCCCGAACGCCGCGGAGCGCCGGGCGATGCTCGAAGTCATCGGGACGCCGACGCTCGACGCGCTGATCTACGAAACCATTCCCGACGGCATCCGCCTCTCCGAACCGCTCGAATTACCCGACGGCCTCTCCGAACAGGCGTACCTGCGTGAGCTCCGGCACATCGCCGCGCGCAACAACGTCCTGCGTTCGTACATCGGCCTCGGCTACTACGGCACCGTCACGCCGCCGGTGATTGTCCGCAACGTGCTCGAGAACCCCGGCTGGTATACGCCGTACACGCCGTATCAGGCGGAGATCGCGCAAGGCCGTCTCGAAGCGCTCCTCAATTTCCAGACGATGGTGACGGACCTGACCGGCATGGAAGTCGCGAATGCCTCGTTGCTCGACGAAGCGACGGCGGCGGCTGAGGCGATGACGATGTTGCATCGCGTGAATGCGAGGGCGGGTGGGGCAGGCAGGGCTGGTGAGGCGGGACGGTTCTTTGTCGCTGATTCCTGTTTCCCGCAGACGATCGACGTCCTGCGGACGCGCGCGGAGCCGCTCGGGATCGCGCTGGTGGTCGGCGATCCCGCACGCGCGGAGTTCACGCCGGAGATGTTCGGCGCGCTGCTGCAGACACCGGATGAAGCCGGCGTCGTCCACGACTACGCGGCGTGCATCAAACGTGCGCATGACGCGGGCGTGCTGGTCGCCGTCGCCACGGACCTTCTCGCCTGCGCCCTGCTGACCCCTCCTGGAGAAACCGGCGCGGACGTCGTCGTCGGCAGCGCGCAGCGGTTCGGCGTGCCGATGGGCT
>DATNBT010000480.1:0-3474 GCA_035571855.1 Vicinamibacterales bacterium | reverse complement strand
GGGCTCGGGCACGTGCAGCATCAACGCGCCCGGCACCAAGGCCGCGCAGAAGATTCCCGCCGGCGCCGTCTATCTCGCCTACGCCGTCTTCACCGGCACCGACGCGAAGCCGTACTCGATCATCTACGTCCGCCGGTCGCTCGACTGCGGCGTGACGTGGAGCCAGCCCGACAAGGTGAGCGAGGGCGCGTTTCTGAACCAGGGCGTCACGATGTCGATCGATCCCGCCACGGGCCGGCTCTACGTCGCCTGGCGCAAGTTCGCCGACAAGAAGGTCGGCGACGCGATCATGTTCGTCCGCTCGACGAACAAGAAGATCACGGGTCCGATGGAGTTCTCGGACCAGAAGGTCTTCGCGCTCCTGCATCCCTTCGATCAGGACGACGCGGACGGCTACCGCTTCCGCACCAACTCGTATCCGACGATGACGGTCGATGCGGCCGGACGGCTGTACGTCGCGTGGTCGGAACGCGGCGTGGGTCCGGCCACGACGAGCACGTCGGCCTCGTCGAACATGCCGCTCGGGGACGCGCGCATCATGCTGGTGACGTCGCCGGACGGCACCTCGTGGCGCACACCGAAGGCCGTCAGTCATCTCGGCCGCGGTCCCGAACCGGCGAAGCACCCGAAATGGACGCCCGGTTCGAGCACGACCGCGCCGGTCGAGAATGAATCGGCGCCCGGTCATCAGATCATGCCCGTGCTCACGACCGTGGGCGGCAAGGTCACGCTGATGTACTACGACCTGCGCGAGGACGTGTCGCAGGTCTTCACGCAGCTGATCGACGACCTGCAGGCGCCATCCAAGCGGCACACGATCGACGTGCGCGTCAGCCAGGCCGACGCGGCCGACGATCCCGCCTTCGCGCCGTCGGTGCAGGTCTCGCAGTATCAGTACGGCGTGCTGCCCGGCCAGAAGGTGGCGCAGCAGCTCCAGTTCAATCCGCCGAACCTGCCGCTGTACGCCGGCGGCACGACGCCCTTCATCGGCGACTACATCGACATCGCCGGCCAGACGTTCGTGCAGGACGCGAGCGGCGCGTGGACGTTCAACCTGGCGCCCGGCGGCCCGAGCACGCTGCAGGCGTTCTGGACCGACAACCGCGACGTGCGCGCGCCGCTGGCCGGCAAGAGCTGGACGCAGTACTCGCCGCCGAGCTTCAGCACCGCCGGTTCGGTCTGCGATCCCGGCACGACGGGCATGCGCAACGCGAACGTGTACACGTCGAAGATCTCCCAGGGCCTCGTCGCCGGCGCGTGGGCGAACACGCAGCGCCTCAGCCCGACCGACAAGCGGAGCTTCGTCGTCTTCGCGGAAAACAGCACGGAGATCATCCGTCGATATCGCTTCACCATCAGGAATCAGCCCGCCGGCGGCATCGCGTCGTTCCTGCAGTTCTCGCGCACGGTTCCCGAAGTCCCGCTCGTCACGATCGACGCGACCGTTCCGCCGCATTCGATCGCCTCGCGGACGGTGTACGTGAAGTCGTCCGATCCGCTCGCGAAAGTCGTCGTCGACCTCGCGGAAGTGCAGGTGCCGGCGACGCCGACACCGACGCCGCCGCTCGTGCCGAACGGCTTCACCGGCACGGTCGTGCTGAATCCGGATGTCGTGAATCCCGACGTGGTGAATCCCGACGTCGTCAACCAGACGTTCAACGCCGCCGTCTCCAATCCGGACGTCGTCAATCCCGACGTCGTCAACATGGTCACCCGCAACGCGGACCAGGCGCAGGTCGTGATCACGCCCGACGTCGTCAACCCCGACGTCGTGAATCCGGACGTCGTAAATCCCGACGTGGTCAACCCGGACGTCGTCAACGTCGTCCTCGCCAATCCGGACGTCGTGAATCCCGACGTCGTGAACCCCGACGTCGTCAACCCGACCATCAACAACGCGGATCTGTTCAATCCGGATGTCGTGAACTCCGTGCCGAACAATCCGGACGTCGTCAATCCCGACGTCGTGAACGGCACGCTCGTCGACGTGACGTGGACGGTGCAGAACACCGGCAACACCACGGGCACGTTCGCGGTGAAGCCGTTCCTTTCGCAGGCGGCGCCCCACGGCGTCGTCAAGCAGCTGCTGCTCTACAAGACGTACGCGACGCCGGTCGTCGTCAACTCGCCGACCGACGGCTGCGTGCTGCGGCAGCAGAGCCAGACCGTGCTCGTCAGCAACATCCCGAATCCGGACGTCGTGAATCCCGACGTGGTGAATCCGGATGTCGTCAACACGGACGCCCTGAACCCCGATGTCGTGAATCCCGACGTCGTCAACGCGCAGCTGGCGCTCGCGCCCGGCGAAGTCGGCAAGGTGACGCTCCGCGTCTTCGCCGACAAGACCGTGCCGAAGACGACGATCACGACGGCCGCGGGCAACGTCGTCACCGTGCCGGTGAACACGACGACGAACCAGGTGTGGAATCCGGCCGAAGTCGTCGTGCCCGTCGTTTTCGCGACCACGGTCGACACACAGAAGGCGCAGCAGGTTCCGCCCGGCGCGCCGCCTCCGCCTCCGGTGGTCGCGCTCGTCATCACGACGACGACGCTGCCGACGGGCAAAGTCGGCATCCCGTATGTCGCGCTCGACGCGATGGGACAGCCGATAGCGATCGATCTGAACGCGACCGGCGGCACCGGTGCGCGGACGTGGAGCATCACGAGCGGCATGCTGCCGGCGGGGCTGCTGCTCAACGCCGCCACCGGCGCGGTCACGGGTACGCCGACGCAGGCGGGGACGTTCCCCCTGCGCGTACACCTCGCCGACTCAGGGACGCCGCAGCAGGTCGCCGAGCAGGACGTGACGCTTCAGGTCGACGGTCCCAACGGCAATCACGCGCCGACCGCGAATCCGCAGCTGGTCAACGTGCCGGCGAACACGACGGTGCCGGTCCTGTTGAGCGGCTCGGATCCCGACAACAACCCGCTGACGTTCATCATCACGACGATCCCGGCGCACGGCACGCTGCACGGCGTCGAGCCGAACCTGACGTACACGCCGGCGGCCGGCTACAGCGGGCCCGACCAGTTCTCGTTCCAGGTCAGCGACGGCCAGCTGCTCAGCGGAATCGTGAACGTCACGTTGACCATCAGCTCAGGTCAGGCACCGACGGCGAACGGACAGGTGGTCTCCCTCGCAGAAGACGGGTCGCTGCCGATTACGCTCACCGGCTCGGACCCTGGCGGCAACTCACTCACGTTCTTCGTCGCCTCGCAGCCGCTGCACGGCGTGCTGACGGGCAACGCGCCGAACCTCACCTACACGCCGAACGCGAACTACAACGGCAACGACCTGCTCACATTCAAAGTGAACAACGGCACGCTCGACTCGAATGTCGCGACGGTGACGATCGCCGTCACCCCCGTGAACGACAGGCCGGTCGCCAATGCGCGGAACGTGTCGACGAACATCGACACCGACGTGATGATTACGCTGGACGGCAGCGATCTCGAGACGATTGCCGAGGACCT
>DATNBT010000479.1:0-4660 GCA_035571855.1 Vicinamibacterales bacterium | reverse complement strand
GCGCACGAAGCGCGGCTGGAAGATGCCCGTCGGGGTGCCCCAGCCGGCCGCTCGCGGCGCGTTGTCCGTGTTGTAGACGTACGTCGTGTTGTACGCCGTCGCGTAGTTCGAGTTCAGCAGGTTGTAGAGGTCGAGACCCACGTCCGTGCGGGTCCTGCCGAACCGGAGCACCTTCGCGAGCCGCACGTCGATCTGGTTGCGGCGCTGATCCGCGTACAGCTTGTTGCTGTCGCTGGCCGGCAGCAGCTGCAGCGTGGTGGTGCCCGTGGGCGTCGCGCCCGCCGGCAGGTGGCCGAGCGAGCCGAGGATCACGGAGTTGGGCACCTGCCAGCTCGCCGTCAGCTGAATCGGCGGCTGCGAGCGAACGGTGGCGCTGACGAGCACGTCGATCTTCGGGATCGTGTAGCTCGCCAGGCCGCGCACCGTGGTCTGCCAGGGATCGACGTTGCGGCAGCCGCGCGGATCCGGACCGCTCTCGACGCCGCCGACACCCACGTTGTTGAACTGCGTGACCGTCTGACACGTGTCGACCACGGCCCCGCCGGTGGACGTGCCGAGCTGCAGGACGAGCCCCTGTTTCAGCCGCGCATTCAGCGTGAAGTCGACGCCGTTCCAGTGGCTGTCGCGCTCCGGACCGTAGAACGTCTCGGGCCGGAGAATCGTCTGGCCCGTCACGTTCGCGGCGGCCCTGACCGTGTAGAAGGTGATCGGCTGGCCGGCGTTCGGCAGGCGCGGGTCGTTCGGCGCCGCCAGCGTATACGTTTCATACGCCGTCGCCGCGTTGCGGCCCAGGTCGTCGGTGACGAAGAACCCATGGAACGTGCGGTGCGTGTAGCTCAGCTCCGCCGACACGCGGTCGACGATCTGGTGCTGCACGCCGATGGTGGTCTGGTAGTCGCTCGGACGCACGCCCCAGCCGTTCAGCACGGCGGGATCGACCTGCGTCGCGGCGCCCGCCTGGCCGAATGTCCGGGCCGTGCCGACGGCCGCGGCGCACTCGCCGTTGGCGTCGACGTTCAGAAGGTTACAGTCGACGACGAAGTTCTTGTTCGTGTCGGTCCAGCCGCGATTCGACACGTTGCGGGTGATCGTCGCGCCGGGGTTCGTCGAGGTATACGGTGAGTCGTTCGCCGCATACGCCAGGTACTTGCCCCAGTTCAGCTTGAGCGCCGTGCGGCCGTTGCCGCGCACGTCGTACGCCACGCCGATGCGCGGCGTGATGTCGTTGTACGCCTGCACGCCGGGCGTCTCGACGATCGTGATCGGCGTCGGGTTGAGGAACGACGACTTGCCGAACGTCCCGTTGCCCTCGACGGGCGCATAGCTCGTCACGCGGTCATAGCGCACCGCGCCCTGCAGCGTGAGGCGATTCTTCGTCCACGTGTCCTGCACGTAGGCGCCGGTGTTGTACGTGATCGTCCGGCGGCCCATCTCCGGCAACCAGTAGGTGACGGCGTTCGGCACGCCCTGGTTGAAGCGATAGGCGAGCTGCGTCTGGCCGGCCAGGTTATCGTCCTGGAGGTCGAGCCGGCGCGACTGGAAGCCGACCTTGGCGCTGTGCGCGCCCGTCACGTACGAAACCGACGTGACGATGTCGTTGTTCTTGCCCGACGCCGGTCCCCACTGTTCGATTCCGCGGTACTGGTAGTTCGCCACCGGCGCGAACGGGAAGCCCGTCGCCGGATTGATCGCGTTCGACTGCTCGGTGACCGGAATCAGGTTCGTGATGCCGTCGGGCGGCGGGTGGCCGAAGATCGGCTGATAGCGGAACAGGCTGATGCCCGCTTCGATCAGGATCTTGTTGGTCGGCGTCATCGTCCACGCGCCCTGGTTCACGTAGAAGGGCACGTCGAAGTAGCCGCGCGCCGCCGTGGAGGTCGCTTCGGGCGACATCTGCGTGGGCGCCGCGTTGTTGCCGAGGCCGATCCAGTCCGCGCCGCGGCTGTGGCAGCCGGGCGTGTCGGTCTTGAGCGGCGTGCCTTCGCAGCGGTGCTGGTATTCCGAGTTGAAGCGGAAGCGGCTCGAGCCGGCCTGCGCCGTGAGCCGGCCGATGATCATCTGGCGGCCCTGCACGACGCGCGTGCTCGTGCTGTTGTCGGGCACCCACAGCCACGTGGCCGCATTGCCCGCGTTCGCGTTGGCGACGATGCCGTCCTGCGGCGTCGACGTGTCGAGCGCGCGATAGGAGCCGAAGAACCAGAGGCGGTCCTTCACGATCGGCCCGCCGTACGAGCCGCTCCAGTCGTACGCCTTCGAAATGGCGGTGGCCGGCTTCAGGTTCGGGTTCAGCGCCTGGATGTCGGAGCTCAGGTTCTGGCTGCTCGACCAGCTGCCGGCTTCGTTGAGGAACGCCGAGCCCTTGAACGTGTTGCCGCCGGTTTTCGGGATGATGTTCATCACCGGGCCGCCGACCGCGTCCTCGCCGATGCCGCCGCCCACCGTCACGCCGATTTCCTGCGCGTTCACGGTGTCGTACACGTAGGACGAGGGGCCGCCGCTGCGCGACGCGCTCACCGGCAGTCCGTTCACCTGGTAACGGCCTTCGCCTGCGACGAAGCCCGAGTTGATGCTGCTCGAGTGCGCATTGAAGAACGTCATCGTCGGCGCGAGCGCCGTGCCGTTCGTGTCGACCTGCAGGCCGGGCACCGCGTTGAGCAGCGCGCCCGCCGCACGGGTGACCGGCAGCGTGTTGAGCGTCTCCGAGCTCATGACGACCTCGCGCTTGGCGCTCTGCACGTCGACCACGGGCGTTTCACCGGTGACGGTGATCGTTTCCTGGACGCCGCCGACTTTCAGTTCCGCCGGGATCGTCACGACCGCCGTGCCCGTGAGCTCGATGCCTTCGCGCTTGACCGTGTTGAAACCGGTCAGCGTGAACGTCAGCGAGTACGTGCCGGGGCGGAGGTCGATGATCCGGTACTGACCGGTGCCGTCCGTGACGGCGGCCTTCGTTTTTTCGATCAGCGCCGGGCTCGACGCCTCGACGGTGACACCCGGCAGCACGGCGCCGGACGCGTCTTTGACCGTTCCCGTCAGCGTTCCTTGTGCGAACGCGGCGGTCGGGAGCAGTAACACGACGAGGACTAACAGACACTTCGTCACAGTTCGCATACCTGACCTTTACTCCTTTGCTGCAGGCAGTAAGAGCTGCATGCAGAGCCGGGGCAGAATACCGGCCAGCTACTTTCGGGTCAAGAATTTACGAGGGGTTTTCGTTGCGGATCGCGGGGGAAATCCAAAGATCTGTATACAGAGCCTATCTCATGAGATTGATTAGAGATCCGCCTGGGACGCCGCTCAGGGCGTCGCGGTCCGAAAGTGCAACGTCGAGCACACGCCGGGCCAGCAGGGCGTGTTCGCGGGCGAGCGACTCGGCGCGCGTGCCGTGACGCTTGACGATGGCGTCGACGATGCCACGGTGGTGTTCCTGGGCGATGGCGAGCGTCTCGTCCGACTTCGGGAGGATCGAGGTCGGGAAGACCATGGCGCTCGGCGACGCGAACGGCAGCGACGTCGTCAGCTCCAGCGCGCGCCGCAGCATCGCGCTCTTCGCGAGATCGAGCACCGCCGAGTGAAACGCCTCGTTGGCGTCCATGTATTCGGAAAACGAATCCGGCGTCAGCCGCTCGAGCAGTTCCATGCGGTGGCAATGATGTTCGGCCGTGTCGAGCTCGATGGGATCCGCCAGCCGCTCGGCCGCCAGCCGCGCCGCCGTCCCTTCGAGCACGCCGCGCACCTCGATCGCGTCCTGCACTTCGGAGATGGCGAACTCACGGACGCTGAAGCCGCCGGTTGCGGTCGTCTCGAGGAGCCCGATGTGGGCGAGCCGTTCGAGCGCGAGCCGGATGGGCGTCCGCGACATGCCGAGCCGGGCCACCAGCGGCAGCTCCGACAGGCGCTCGCCGCGTGCGACCTCGCCGCGAAGCAGCATCTCGCGGATACGCACGAATGCCCGCGCGGTTTGAGAGGCGACGTCGGCGTTGCGGGGACCCAGCACCCGCACATCCTATCGTGACGGGCAGGAAGTTTGCACCCCAGCAGCGAGCTCGACTGGAGGATGTCCTTTATGTCGCCTGTTGCCGTCGGTCTTGCCTTTCTCATGGCGGCGATGCCGCCCGGAGTGCTCTCGCAGAGCAATGCGGGGGCGCAGTCCAGGCCCAGGCCCATCCACCAGACATCCGGCACAATCGCCGAGTTCCTCAAGCGCGCGCAGGACTACACGTCGCTCCAGCGGAGGATCGCCGCGAAGGTCGGACCGCTCGATCCCACGAAGTCGCCGAAGGAGATCGCGACGCGCGAGCACGCGCTCGGCGAGGCGCTGCTCGCCGCGCGCACCGGCGCGAAGCAGGGCGACATCTTCGCCCCCGACGTCGCGAATCTGTTCAGGACGATCATCAGGAACGAGTTCGCGCAGCGGAGCAAGCTCGCCATCGCGAATCGTGAAGACTCGCAGGAGGAACTGCCGAACTTCACGCCGGCGGTGAACCAGATTTATCCGACAGCCTATCCGCTGGCGACCTTCCCGCCCGGACTGCTGCGTCAGCTGCCGTCGCTACCGAAGCCGCTCGAATACCGGTTCGTTCGCCGCTACCTGATTCTGCGCGACAGCGAGGCGAACCTCATCGTCGACGTCCTGCCCGACGCGGCGCCGCCGGAAAAC
>DATNBT010000478.1:0-3363 GCA_035571855.1 Vicinamibacterales bacterium | reverse complement strand
CTGTTGATGGTGGCCGCTCTCGCGCATCCGCAGCTGCGCCGGACACGGCGTGAGGTCGACGACGATCGCGACGTCACGCCGTGTCCGGCGCAGCTGCGGATGCGCGAGAGCGGCCACCATCAACAGGGCGAACGCCACCTGAAGAATGAACAGGAGATTGATGCGCGGCCGCGTGGACGAAGCGCGCGGACCTTCGTCGCCGGCGGCGTCGGTCCACAGATGCAGCGTCGCGATGGCTCTCCGCAGCGGCTCCGGCCGCATGCGCGCGAGGATGACGACGAGGGCGACGAGCGGAAGCAGCCAGAGCGCGGCCGGGTTGAGCAGGGCCATCGGCGTCACGCGGCGGTTGCGAGGAGGCCGGCGCGGACGCAGGCGTCGAGCATCTGCTCGAAACCCGACGAAGACACCGTCTGCATCCACGGAAGGCCGCGCGTCGCGCAGAACTGCCGCAGCTCCGCCGTCAGCATCGTCATGCGCCGCTGATAGGCGGCGACGGCGGTCCGGCCCACGAGCAGCGGACTCGCGGCTCGGCGTTCGACGTCGATCAGTTCGATCGTGTCCTCGTCTTCGCGAAACCCGGGCTCAAGTTCGTCATCGGAGACGATCTGGACGAGCGCCGGCGTGAGCCCGCGATAGAGAAGGTAGCGAGCGCCGTCGAGCGTCAGTCCCGGCTGAAGAAAATCAGAGAGCACGACCGCGAGGCCGGGGCCGGCGGCGATGCCGCCGTAGGACTGCAGCACGCGATCGATGTCGGATTCGCCGCCCTCGACGGCCTCCTCCAGCGTTTCCAGCACGCGAAACAAGTGCGGGCGTCCGGTCGCGGCGGGCACGTGCGATGTGAGGCGGCGATCGAACGTCGCGACGCCGACGGCGTCGCCATGGTGCGCGGCGATATAGCTCAGCGCCGACGCGAGCTTCATCGCGCACGCCATCTTCGCCGGCCGTCCGAGCGTCATCGACCGGCTGATGTCCACGAGCACGTGGACGCGGATATGTCCCTCGGCGCGGAACTGCCTGACGACGAGCTGCCGGTGGCGCGCCGCGATCGTCCAGTCGATGCGCCTCGGATCGTCGCCGGGCTGGTAGTGGCGGAAATCGTGGAAGTCGAGCCCGTGTCCGGCCGCCGCTGCCCGACGAAGGTTCGTCGATGCGGCCGGCGACGCATTGGAGGCGCCGTGGATCGTCAGTCGATCGAGTTGACGCGTCTCCTGGGCGGACAGCATCGGCGGCGGCTAAGAGGCGACGTGCGACAGGACGTCGCTCAGCAGGCGCTCGCGCGACACGCGGTCCATCTCGCCCTGGAAGTTCAGAATCAGCCTGTGATTGAGCGCGGGGACGACGACGCGCTGGATGTCGTCGGCGGACACGTGATACCGGCCGGCCAGCAGCGCGAGCGTCTTTGCCGCGAGGACGATCGCCTGCGCGCCCCGCGGGCTGGCGCCGTACCGGACGTACTGCTTGACGGCCGGAGGAGCATCCGGGGAATCCGGATGGGTGCCCGAGACGATCTTCAACGCGACGTGCAGCGTCTCGTCCGCAATCTTGACGTGGCGGATCAACCCGAGCATGCCGCGGACGTCTTCGGGTCCGAAGCGCGCGCTCACCGTCGCGTTCTCGGCGCCCGTCGTGCGCGCCATAATCTCCGCGAGCTCCCCGACGGACGGCGGCTTCACCGTCAGCTTGAAGAAGAACCGATCGAGCTGCGCTTCCGGCAGCGGATAGGTGCCTTCCATCTCGATCGGGTTTTCCGTCGCGAACACCGAAAAGGGCGTGCCGATGGCGTGCGTCGTCCCGAACACCGTCACGTGGCCTTCCTGCATGGCCTCGAGAAACGCGGACTGCGTGCGCGGCGTCGCGCGGTTGATTTCGTCGGCCAGCACCACGTGGGCGAAGATCGGCCCGCGTTCGAAGTTGAATTCGCGGCCGCCCGACGGCGTGTCGACGAGGATGTTCGTGCCCGTGACGTCGGCCGGCATCAAGTCCGGCGTGCACTGCACACGCGAGAACCGGACACTGACGGCCTCAGCGAGCGTCCTCACGAGCAGCGTCTTGCCGAGTCCGGGCGCGCCTTCGAGCAGCGCGTGTCCCTGGCAGAAGAAACACACCAGCAGGTGTTCGACGAGCTCCGGCTGGCCCACGAACACGCGCGCGATTTCGTGCTTGACGTGCGCGAAGCACTCGCGGAACGCGGCCGCCTGCGCCTCCACGGCTTCAACAGAACTGGTCGTCACTGCGACTCCGATGGCCCGATGGCCGAGAAGTACTTTCTGACAAGCACACGGCGATCCGCGGGCACGCGATCGATGGCCACGGCTGATTGCGCACGCGACCATGCCTCGCGGTATGTCGCGGTGCTCTCGCCGCGCGCGCGGGCTGCAGACGCCGGCACGGCGTCCGGCGACAGCGTGCCGCGTCCGACGCCGCCAGCGTGCGCCGTCACGTCCCCGAGCGGATGTTCGTTGGTCGAGGCGTTCGTGCCGTCGCCGGCGGTCTCGTGCGATCCGCGCTGAGCTCCGGAGCCGGACCGTTCGTGTTCCGGCGGCTGCGGGATTGCCGATGCCTCAGATGGACGGTGCGGCAAATCGCTGCCAGGCCGCCGAATCTCTTCAGTCCTGATCGTGTTTTCGATCGGCGGCTCTCCCGTCGGCGTCTTCGCCGACGCACCGTCGGCGATAGCGGCCGGGATCGCGAGTCCGGCTCGCGCCGCGACCGACGCGACACCTCGATCGAGACCGCCATGTTCGACCGACAGCACGACGACCGCCAACGCGGGTGCGGCGATCGCGGAGAGGAGCAGCACACGCGCGACGCGCGGCGGCTCGATCGGCAGCGCCTTCGCCGCACGAAACCCATGAAGACGCGTGGCCGCGTGACGTGTGACCAGCGCCGCGAACGGATCGTCCTGCCCGAGGAACTGCGCGGCCGTTGTCAACGCGGCGCCACAGCCAAGCCGGCTGTCGACGATTGACGCGGCCTCGAGAACCGTCGGCCGCTTGAGACTCGCCCTCGCGGCGGCCGCGGCGAGCGCCACCAGGACGAACGCGACAGCCGTCGACCATCGCGCAGCGGGCGAGGGAAGCAGTCGAGCGCCGAAAAGCACCGTGAGCTCGCCGGCGAGTACAGCCAGAGGGAGCAGCGTCGCCGCGGTTTCGCAGAATCGGACGACGGTCAGTCGGCGCCACGACTGCGACAACACTCTCGTAATCGTCGCGGAGCTCTCGAGCGCAGTGTCGTTCATTGCGCCAGCCCGCGGAAATAGAGGATGGCGATGACGATGGCCGTTGTCGACACGGTCGACCCGATCCATCCGAGCACGCGATCGCGGCAGACACTCCGCCACGTGAACACAATCGCGACCGCAGC
>DATNBT010000477.1:0-4246 GCA_035571855.1 Vicinamibacterales bacterium | reverse complement strand
CACGCAGGCCCCCGCCGTCAACCCGTAAGTTGTTTCCAGCCCGTACAGCGGCAGCGCTCGCGCTCATCCTCGCGACGGGTGCGCTCACGGGGCACGCGCAGACGAAAACTCCCGGAGAAGATCTCGCCGTCTTTCCCGCGTCGATGACGATGGGCGCGCGCGGACAGCGCGAGATCTCCGTCGCCACGCGCTCGGGGAAGATTCCTCCGCGCGTCGAGTGGTCGATCAGCAATGCTGCCGTGGCATCGCTGACGCCGCACGCCGCGTCGGTGGACGTCAAAGCCGTCGCGCCGGGCCGGGCGCTCGTCACCGCGCGCGTGAACGGACACAGCGTCAGCGCCACCGTCGTCGTCGGCGACGAAAACGACGTGCGCGTCGGCGCGACGCGCTGGTCGGTGCCGCCGGTCGCGGGCCTCGTGCCGCGCCCGCCGCTCGATGCCGTGCGCGCCGACGACAACGGGCCCGATCTCTTCGCCGTCGACGCGGATCCGATGAAGCGCTTCGCGATCGTCCGCGCGTTGAAGGCGAACGGCACGCTCGTCTGGCAGGGCACCATCCGCGGGACGCCGTGGGCCGGCGATCGCTTCGGCGGCCTGCTCGCGCGCATGGGAACGCTGGATCAGCCGTCGCGCACGCTCGCGCGCTTCGATCGTCCCCGCAGTACGGTGCCCGCCTGGCGCTACCGCGCGCGCGGCGACATCGACGACTTCGGCCAGGCCGACGACGGGACGATCTTCCTGACGATCCAGACGCACCCGCGGCTCGCGGGCATCCAGAACGAGAACAGCGAAATCGTGACGCTCGACGGCAGGACCGGCCTCGAGACGGGCCGGTTCAAGCTGCCGCCCTCCACGTGGCAGACGATGGGATCGTGCACGCCGAAGGCCGCGTCGCTCCGCCGGCCGTCGGAGATCGGATCGCTCGGCGAAGGCACGAACGGCGGCCTCTACGCGCAGATGCTGATCATTCACGACACGTGGACGCGCGTCTGCGAGCGCGGGCGGCCGGTGCCGGGACGCGGACGCTTCAAGATCTCGCGCGAGCTGCAGCTCGTGCGGCTGACCCGCCGGGGGCTCACGGCCATCCGCACGCTGTGGCGGTCGGACGTCGAGGGACCCGACACGGTCGAGCGTCTGCGGGCCGTCGAAGATCTGTCTCCGGGGCCGGTGGCGGAGCTCAAGTCCGGCGAGCTCGTCGCGCTTCGCACGCACCTCAACCTCGACGCGGCCGGCCGCGTCACTGGACGGCTGAGCATCTCGCGGCTCGCGCGCACCGGCGAGACCGAGCGCGAGATCGTGCGGCCGCCCGTCGGCGCGCGCGGGAACGCGCAGTGGCGCGTGCTCATCGACGCGCCGGATACCGCGCGGGTCTACGTCGGCGACGGCGCGGCGCTTCAGGCCATCGATCTCGACACGGGCGCGACGGTCTGGACCATGGAGACCGCCGCGATCCCGTTCGAGGCCGTCGAGACGAACACCGTCATCGCGAACGACCCGTCGCGCAGCCAGGTGCTCGAGATCAATTTCCGCGGGACCGTGCTGCGGACGTTCTCAGCGCGGGTGGACGATGCGCGCACGCTCGGCACCAGCCAGCCGGTGTTTCACGGCGTGGACGTGCCGACGCGCGCGATTGTCGAAGTGCAGCAGCCGGGATATGTCGAGACCGGCTGGTCGGCCGTGCTCGACATCCCGACGGCGTTTGAAGAAGCCCGCCGGCGTTTCGCCGATTTCCTGCTCGAAACGCGCTGACGTCCGGCTACAGCCGGACGCTACGAACGTCGGCGTTCACGGCGCGACGCATGAAAAATTCTGCGCGTCGTCGATGCTGCCGGTGCCCTTGTACCGCGCGACCTGCGGATACGGGCAGAGCGGGCGGCTGCGCGTGACCTGGCCGTTCACGATCTTCTTCGCGACGATCGCGTCCGGCGCCTTGCCTTTCTCGACCCAGTCGATCACCGCCGACACCGCGTCGTTCTGATCCGGCCCGATGCCGCCGGCGCAGTGCGCCATGCCGGGAACCATGAAGAGGCGCAGGAACTCCGTCGTGTTCTTTCCGTTCTTCGCGACGGCCTGCTCGTAGTAGTGGACGCCCATCATCGGCTGGAGAATCTGATCGGCCCAGCCGTAAGTCATGATGACCTTCCCGCCGCGTCTGCGGAACGCCGAGAGGTCCGTCTGCTTCGCGTTCGCGATCTTGCCCCAGCGATCGACGACGTGGACGTCCTTGTCGAAGTTGAACGTCGTGACATCCCACTCCGGCCGCGGCGGATTGAACACGAGATACTTCATCACGCCTTCAGCGAGATTGAAGTCCGCCGGTTTCGCCCCCGGCCGGGCGGCGACGACGGCGTTGGCCCAGTTGCTCTCGCTGCCGACCATGAAGCCGGGGAAGAACGGCTTGCCGTTGCTCGTCACGCCGCCGTACACCTTCTTCAATGCCGCGGCTTCGGCGGGGGAGAGCTCCGGCACGTCGCGCGCGGGATCGAAGTCGCACTTGCGCGGATCGTCGATGAGGCCGTCGGCGAGGCCGTCGATCTTGTCGCACTTCGCCATCGCGCGTCCGGCGACGAGCTTCAGCGTGTCCAGCGAGACCGGCGCTTCGCTGAGCGCGCGCTGATTCCAGATGGCGTCCAGCGTGAACCCCGTCTGGTCCACCCAGGGCGCGTTCGCGACGATGCCGTCGAAGTCGTCGGGGAAACGCTGTGCCTCGAGGAGGCCCTGGCGGCCGCCGTTGCTGCACGAGTTCCAGTACGCCTTCGACACGGGCTTCGCGTAGTACTCGCCGGCGATCTTCTTCGCCGTCACGGCCGTCAGATGCACCGCGCGCCAGGCGTAGTCGATCGCCGTCGCGGGATTGCGCAGCGCGAAGCTGCCGCCCTGATCTTTCGCCGCGTTGTGTCCCGTGTCCGTGCTCACCATCACGAAGCCGTGGGTCAGCGGCTCGCCGCGCAGCGCCGCCTGCCCGGGATCGTCCGGCTCCTGGCCGGCGAGTCCGCCGTTGCCGATCATGTAGAGCCGTTCGTTCCACTTCGCCGGCAGATTCACCTCGAAGCCGATCTCCGGCGACAGCACGCCGCTCACGCGGCAATGCGCCGGCGCTTTGCTGTCGGCCGCAATCGATCGCGTTTTCAGCGAGACGATGTCCTTGTCCTTGAACGCCGCCGCGAGCGCGTCGCAGGACATCCGCGGTTCGACCGTCGCGACGCTGTAGTTCACGAGCGAACCTTTCAGGTTCGCGAACGGCTGGGCGAACGCCGGCACGCTGAAGATGAGGCACGCCGCGGCCATCCCGGCTCGTCTGTAGAGAGAACGCATGAGCACACTCCTTGCCCGCCATAGCGCAAAGGCGCGACGGCGGGCGCGGTGCGCAGTTTGCAACCTTTTCGGTCCGGGTTCAAGGAGGACATATGGTGCACGCGGCATTGCTCAGTCTGCTGCTGTCGGCGCAGGCGCAGCCCGACAACACGAAAGTCAACCATCCGGGCGAGATCACGGCCTCGACGCAGAAAAACAGCAAGCAGGACCTCGCGATCACGCGTGACATCCGCCGCGCCATCGTCGCGGACAAGACGTTGTCGACCTACGCGCACAACGTGAAGGTGATCAGCGAGAACGGTTTCGTCACGCTCAAAGGGCCGGTGCGGAGCGAAGACGAGAAGCGATCGATTGAAGTGAAGGCGGTCGATGTGGCCGGAAAAGATCACGTCGCCAACGAACTGACGATTGCCCCGGAGAAGAAGTAGCGCGGCCCGTTCAGGGACGCGGTGGAGGACTCATGGCTGGCAAGAACACCGCAGTGTTTGGAATTTATCCGACGTACGGCGCCGTGGACGGCGCGGTGGAATCGCTGCGCGCGAGCGGCTTCCGCGCCACCGACATCTCGGTGCTGTTCCCCGAGAACGTCGGCACGAAGGACTTCGCGCACGAGAAGGGCACCAAGGCGCCTGAAGGCGCCACGACGGGCGGGGCGACCGGCTTCGTCGTCGGCGGCGCGCTCGGCTGGCTCGCCGGCATCGGCGCGCTGGCGATTCCGGGCCTCGGCCCGTTCATCGCGGCCGGCCCGATCATGGCGGCGCTTGCCGGGGCGGGCGCCGGCAGCGTGGCCGGCGGCATCGTCGGCGCGCTGATCGGCATGGGGATCCCGGAGTACGAAGCGAAGCGCTATGAGGGACGGGTGAAAGACGGCGGCATCCTGCTGTCGGTTCACTGCGACACGTCTGAAGAAATCGCGCGCGCGAAGGACATCC
>DATNBT010000476.1:0-6732 GCA_035571855.1 Vicinamibacterales bacterium | reverse complement strand
CCTCGCGGATGTGATAGCCGCTGATCGAGATCGTGTTCCAGTCCGGCAGCTCGCGCGCGCAGTAATCGAAGATGTCCGTCACGATGCGCAGCGACGGACGCGGCGGATAGATGTACGTGCCGCGGGCGACGTATTCCTTGAGGATGTCGTTCTGCACCGTGCCCGTGAGCGTCGCGACGGTCGCGCCCTGGCGGCGGGCGGCGGCGACGTACAGGGCCAGAAGCACGATGGCCGTCGCGTTGATCGTCATCGACGTGGACACGCGGTCGAGCGGGATGCCGTCGAACAGCGCCGCCATGTCCTCGATCGAGTCGATCGCGACGCCGACGCGCCCGACTTCGCCCGCGGCCAGCGGGTGATCGGAGTCGTAGCCCATTTGGGTCGGAAGATCGAAGGCGACGCTCAGGCCGCTGACGCCGTTGGCGAGCAGGTACCGGTAACGGGCATTTGATTCGGCGGCCGTTCCGAATCCGGCGTACTGACGCATCGTCCACAACCGGCTCCGGTACATGGACGGATGGATGCCGCGTGTGAACGGAAACGCACCGGGCTCGCCAAGCTCGGCCGTGGCGTCCCATCCTTCGAGACTCCGCGCCGTATAGGTACTCATCGCGCCTGACGAATTGTAGCCGAGCGTACCCGGCGCTGCCTTGACTCTGCGCGACAGCGTGGTACACTCACCCAACCGCAGCAATTTTTTCCGACAAACAGATGACCCAGACGCGCCCCGTCTCTCATCGGACCAGTACACCTTGTACAGGTTGCGGGACGCTCCACGCTTGGCCCGGCGGCCTGAGGAGGAAGTAGTAATGGACGACGTCGTCAACCGGTTCGCACGAGAGCTGGCCGACGCGATTGCCGCCGCAGTCGCCGAGAATCCTCAGGTGGAAGCCTGCCGTGAGAAAGCGCGGGCCGCGGGCTTCGAGATGAAGCTCTCGCTCGAAGCCGTCGTCGGTTTCGTCAGCCGCACGCAGAGCAGCGCGCTGACGAAAGTGTCCGCGGCCGCGCGCAGCGAAAAGAACGCCGCTGCCGCCGGCGCGCCCGCCGCCGCCGGAAACAAAGAGCAGCCGCCGCGCCGCACGTTCGAAGTCACCGCCAACGATCGGCGGTTCCTTCGCTCGCTCCGCATCGCCGCGGACGAGACGACCGAATCGGTCGAATAAGTCTTCCTCGATCGCAGCGGAGCAGCCGGACCTTCAGGTCCGGCGTTGGGTCTGGGCCGCGACTTTCGCAGCGGCCGCCGCCGCGGCCGCCGGATCGCCGAGGTAGTAGTGGCGAATCGGCGTGAGGTCGTCGTTCAATTCGTAGACGAGCGGAATTCCCGTCGGGATATTCAGCTCGACGATGTCTTTTTCCGACACATTATCCAAATACTTCACCAGCGCCCGCAGGCTGTTGCCGTGCGCGGCGATGATGACGCGCCTGCCCGATTGGATCGCCGGTGCGATCGATTCGTGCCAGTACGGCAGAAAGCGCGCGACCGTGTCCTTCAGCGACTCGGTCAGCGGCAGCAGTTTCGGATCGAGATTCGCGTAGCGTGGATCGCGCGCCGGATAGCGCTCGTCGTCCGGCGTGAGCGGCGGCGGAGGGATGTCGTAGCTGCGGCGCCAGACTTTGATCTGCGCGTCGCCGTGTTTCGCCGCCGTCTCCGCTTTGTTCAGTCCCTGCAGCGCGCCGTAGTGGCGCTCGTTCAGGCGCCAGTCCTTCGTCACCGGAATCCACAGCAGGTCGAGCTCGTCGAGCGCCGTCCACAGCGTGCGGATGGCGCGCTTCAGCACCGACGTGAACGCGACGTCGAACGTATATCCGCCGTCTTTCAGCAGACGGCCAGCGGCTTTGGCTTCCTCGAGACCGACAGCCGACAGGTCGACGTCGGTCCAGCCGGTGAAGCGGTTCTCCTTGTTCCAGGTGCTTTCGCCGTGACGGAGCAGAACGAGTTTGATCATTTGCTTAGCGCGCGGATGGCCGTGCGGCCGGCAAACCTGGCCGTGCCGCCGAGCTCCTCTTCGATGCGGAGCAGCTGGTTGTATTTGCAGATGCGATCGGTGCGGCTCGCCGATCCGGTTTTGATCTGTCCCGCCGCGGTGCCGACGGCGAGATCGGCGATTGTCGAGTCTTCGGTCTCGCCGGAGCGGTGCGAGATGATCGACGCGTAGCCGGCGTCGCTCGCCATCCTCACGGCGTCGAGCGTCTCGGTTACCGTGCCGATCTGATTCAGCTTGACCAGCAGCGCGTTGCCGATGCCTTCGCTGATGCCGCGCTTCAAAATCTCCGGGTTCGTGACGAAGATATCGTCGCCGACGAGCTGGACCTTCGAGCCGAGCGCCTGGGTGAACGCCTTCCAGCCGGGCCAGTCGCCTTCGGCGAGGCCGTCTTCGATGGACACGATCGGGTACTGGCGCAGCCAGTCCTCGTAGAGCTCAATCATCTGGTCCGAGGTGCGATCGGGCTCCCCGGATTTCCTGAACGTGTAGCGTCCGTTTCCCGCCCACAGCTCGCTCGAGGCGACGTCGAGCGCGATGTAGACGTCCTGTCCCGCGCGCATGCCGGTCTTGCCGATCGCTTCGAGCACGACCTCGACCGCTTCGCGATTCGATTTCAGATTGGGCGCGAAGCCGCCCTCGTCGCCGACGCCGGTGGACTGGCCACGTCCCTTCAGAATGCCCCGCAGCGCGTGAAAGATTTCCGCCCCGGCGCGCAGCGCCTCGGAGAACGATCCGGCGCCGACCGGCATCACCATGAATTCCTGGAAGTCGACGCTGCTGTCCGCATGCGCGCCGCCGTTGAGGATGTTCATCATCGGCACGGGCAGCGTGAACGTGCTGTTGCCGTACAGCTCGCCGAGATGGCGGTAGAGCGGCGTCTTCTTCGCCGCGGCCTCGGCGCGCGCGGCGGCCATCGACACGCCGAGGATCGCGTTCGCGCCGAGCTCGCTCTTGGTCGGCGTGCCGTCGAGCGCGATCATCGCCGTGTCGAGCGCGCGCTGATCGAGCTCGCGGTTGCACACCGCCTTCTCGATCGTCTGATTCACGTTGCCGACGGCCTTCCGCACGCCCTTGCCGCCGTAGCGCGACTTGTCGCCGTCGCGCAGCTCGAGCGCCTCACGTTCGCCGGTCGACGCCCCGGAGGGCACCTCCGCGCGCCCGAACGCGCCGCCTTCGAGGGTGACGTCGACTTCCACGGTGGGATTGCCGCGCGAATCCAGGATCTCGCGCGCGTGCACGCTGGTGATTTTCACAGGTCGGTCCTTGTCAGTGGTGTCGCTTACGCTCCGCCGCGCCGGTCGGCGTCGGCTTCGAACCGTAGCGCCTCCTCGCCGAGCGGTCCGATGAGCGGCTCGTCGTCGGTCGTGACGACGACGATGCCCTGGTCGGTGACGACGTGGCGCTTGCGATCTTCCTCGAGGTCGTAGCCGATGAGCGCGCCGCGCGGGATGAGCACGTCGCGGTCGATGATCGCCCGGCGGATGCGCGCGTGGCGGCCGACGCGGACGCCCGGCATGAGGATGCATTTCTCGATGTGCGAGAAGCTGTGGACGCGCACGTTCGGGCAGAGCACGCTGCTGAAGATGCTGCTGCCGGACACGATGCAGCCCGGCGACACGATCGAGTCGAGCGCCTGCCCGCACCGCGTGCCGGCCTCGGCGAAGACGAACTTCGCCGGCGGCGCCTGCGGCTGGTACGTGCGCAGCGGCCACTCGGGATCGTACAGGTTGAACTCCGGGTTCACCTGGCAGAGATCCATGTTGGCCTCGAAGAACGAATCGAGCGTGCCGATGTCGCGCCAGTATTTCGCGGCCTTCTTGTTCTCGTCGTAGAACCTGTACGCGAACACCGGCGCGCGGTGGATGAGCGAGGGGATGATGTCCTTGCCGAAATCGTGCGCCGTCGGCTTGCCCGCGTCGGCCTCGAGCTCGCGGACGAGGACGTCGGTGTCGAAGATGTACACGCCCATCGAGGCGAGCGCGAGCTCGGGCGCGCCCGGAATCGGCGCCGGATTCGCGGGCTTCTCCGCGAATCCCGTGACGCGCTCGGTCTCGTCGATCGCGACGACGCCGAATCGCGAGGCGTCGGCGACGGGCACCTCGATCGCCGCCAGCGTGCACGCGGCGCCGCGTTCCTGATGGAAGCGCAGCATCCTCGAGTAGTCCATTTTGTACACGTGATCGCCCGAGAGCACGACGAGGTACCTCGGGTTCTCGTTCACGATCGAATAGAGGTTCTGGTACACCGCGTCCGCGGTGCCCTGATACCAGTGCTCGCTCACGCGTTTCTGCGGCGGGAGAATCTCGATGAACTCGCCGAGCTCTTCCGAAACGATGCCCCAGCCCATCCGGATGTGACGGTTGAGTGACAGCGATTTGTACTGCGTCGCGATGAAGATCCGCCGCAGGCCGGAGTTGATGCAGTTGCTGAGCGCGAAATCGATGATCCGGTACGGCCCGCCGAAAAAGACCGCCGGTTTCGCGCGCTCCTTGGTGAGGGGATAGAGGCGCTCGCCGGCTCCGCCCGCGAGCACGATGACGATGGCGTCGTCGACCAACGCAGCCATAGAACCACGATTATGTGAACAGAACGTTTGTCACTGCAATGGGGGAATGAGGCGTGAAATACGTCGAAATCACGGTGGCAGAATGGTTTGACTTGGTCCAAACCCCCGCCTATGATGAACCGTTCGGACGTTCGGCCGTTCTTACTGGAGATGCGTTCTTATGATGGTTAACCGGCGTGGACTGACGCTCGGAGCGGCGGCAGTCATGGTCCTTTCCGCGGTGCTCGGCGCGCAGAAGAAGGACGACAAGAAGCAGAGCGACGCACAGAGAAAAGAAACCCTCGACATCGTGAAACTCGCGGACGGCGCCGCAGCCGGCCAGCCGATGACGAACGATTTCAACCTCGCGTGGGCGCACGAAGATTATCTGAAGGCCACCGGCAACAAGGAATACGTCCCGTTCACGCTCACCTACGACGCGTCGAAGATCACGACGCCCGGCGTCGCGCTGTACTGGCGCGTGGTGCCGAAGGACGCCGCCGCCCCCGCGCCCGCCGCGGCTCCGGCCAAGAAGGACGACAAGGACAAGGACAAGAAGGCGTCCGCGAAGTACCCGTACGAAGACATCAACTTCATCATGCCGGGCACGGGACGCCTGAGCCGCGCGTTCACCGTAGGCGCGGGCACCTACGACGTCTACGTGATCCTGCGCGAGCAGGCGTCGACGGCCAAGAACGCGCCCGCCGCGAAGGTGTCGATGATCAAGCAGACGCTGACGGTGCCCGACTTCTGGTCGGCCGAGCTGACCACGAGCTCGGTGATCGTCGCCTCGCGCATCGAGCCGCTGCAGGCGCCGCTGTCGCCCAACGAGCAGGCGGAGCGCCCCTACGCGCTCGGCGCGATGGAAGTCGTGCCGGCGCTCGACAGCAAGTTCACGACGAAGCAGGAACTGTCGATCTTCATGCTGATTTACAACCCGAAGACCGACCCGATGAACAAGCCCGACGTGAGCGTCGAGTACAACTTCTACCAGAAGCCCGCGGGCGCGGCGGAGAAGTTCTTCAACAAGACCTCGCCGCAGGACCTGAACGGGAAGACGCTGCCGGCGGCGTTCGACATGTCGCTCGGCCATCAGCTCCAGACGGGGCAGGCCGTGCCGCTCGCGTCGTTTCCGGCGGGGGACTACCGGCTCGAGATCAAAGTGACCGACAAGCTCGCGATGAAGACGGTCACGCGCGACGTCAACTTCACTGTCACCGCCGGCTAGCGCACGGCGCGCTGGCCCCGGCGGGGCCGAGGGACGCATGAGAAAGACACCCAGCCTGTTCGCGGCGGCGGCCGGCGTTCTGGTGACTCTGTGCGTCCCGCCGCCTGCGCGGGCGCAGTCGTCCCGTTCCGTCAACGCGAGCGCCGCATCCGCGTCGCTCGCGGCGTTTTCTCCGGCCGCTCCCGGCAACATCCACGGCTTTGTGCAGGACGAGGTCGGCGCGCCGATCGCCGGCGCGGTCGTCACCGCCGTCGGATCGCACACGGTGTTCGCCGTGACCGATCGCTCCGGCCGCTTCGAGCTGCGGCAGCTCGCACCGGGTTCGTACCTGGTGCGCGCGCATTCGTCCGGCTTCGTCGAGCCGCGCGGACAGGTCGTGCGCGTCATGCCGAGCGTCAGCGTCTCCTCGTCGATTTCGCTGCATCGCGCGACGCCGGCGTCAGCGAATACGCCGCCGCCTGCGCCGCCGCCGATCGTGGCCGCCGGCATCGGTCCGGTCGACGAACCGAAAACCGCCAGGCCCGAAGAGCCGGCCACGGCGGCCGCCGCCGCGCCCGCCGATCCGAGCGAGATCGCGTGGAGGCTCAGCCACACGCGCCGCAGCATCCTGAAAGACGTCGACCAGGCGATCGTCGCGAGCACGTCGACCGACGGCTTCACGAGCTCGCGCGCGCTCAGCCATGCGATGGAGTCGTCGGCGAGGCTCGCCTCGAATTTCTTCACCGACACGCCCTTCTTCGGTCAGTTCAACCTGCTGACGACGAGCTCGTTCGATGCGCCGCAGGATCTGTTCGCCGCGCGCGCGTTCCTCGCGCGCAGCGTCGCGAACATGCTGGTGGGCGCGCCGGCCGGCGACGCCGACTGGACGATTCGCGGCGCCGTGACCCAGGGCGACATCTCGTCGTGGGTGCTGTCGGGCGACTACCTCAGCCACGCGACCGAACGCCATCGCTACGACATCGGGATGTCCTACA
>DATNBT010000475.1:0-8207 GCA_035571855.1 Vicinamibacterales bacterium | reverse complement strand
GTTGACGCTCCACGTCGAGGCCGTCAGCCCGGCGCAGACACACGAGTAAGGAGACAATCGATGACTGGCGACGTGCTGTTACCTGTGGCGATCCCGATCTTCATCGTCCTGATCTGGTTGTTCAACTGCCTCAACATCATGCGCGAGTACGAGCGCGCGGTCGTCTTCCGGCTGGGCCGCGTGCTCAAGCGCGAGAAGGGGCCGGGGCTCGTCCTCATCCTCTGGCCGATCGACAAGATCGTCAAAGTGTCGCTGCGGGTAGTGACGTGGGACGTGCCGCCGCAGGACATCATCACGCGCGATAACGTGTCCCTGAAAGTCAATGCGGTTGTCTATTTCCGCGTCGTCAACGCCACCAAGGCCGTCGTGGAAGTCGAAAGCTTCCGGTACGCGATCGAGCAGGCCGCCCAGACCGGTCTGCGCACCGTGCTCGGCGAAGTGGAACTGGACGACCTGCTGTCGCAGCGGGAGAAACTGAACGCGCGGCTGCAGACGATTCTGGACGAGCACACGGAAGCCTGGGGCGTGAAGGTGACGCAGGTGCAGGTGAAGCAAGTGGACCTGCCGCAGGAGATGCAGCGGGCCATCGCGGCGCAGGCCGAGGCCGAGCGCGAGCGGCGGGCGAAGATCATCGCGGCCGAAGGCGAATTCCAGGCGTCGTCGAAACTGGCGGAGGCCGCGGCCGTCCTCAATCGCGAGCCGACGGCGATTACACTGCGCTATCTCCAGACGCTGATCGAGATTGGCACCGAGAAGAACACCACGATCGTGTTTCCGTTGCCGCTTGATCTGCTGGGAGGCCTCGCCAAGCTCGGTGGCGACGTTAAAAAGTAGAGAGAGCGCAGAGGTTCCAAGTGTCGCGTTGGTGTAGGATCCCAGTAAGGCCTCCAACAGGAGCAATCTCATGAATGTCCGCCACCTCGTGCCGTCCGTGAGCCGCAGGCTCCTCGCCATCGGATCCCTCGTGCTGGCGGCCGGACTGCAACCGCCGGTTCACGCGTCGGGCGTCGACTTCTCGCAGTTCAAACGCATCGATCCGCAGTACATCGCGGCGCTCGGAGAGCCGGGAGCCACTTCCGGCAGCGGCGCGCAATCGTGGGGCCTCTGGAACCAGGACCCGGGCCCGCGCGGTTGCAAGCTGGACCGCTACCCTCAGTTGAAGGCGGCCGGTAACGTGGCGCCGGCACAATGGAAATTCGATCCGGCGGACTGGTGGCTGGAGGAACACGGCTTGATCATGGAGAAGCCGACGTTCCCGCTGCCTGCCGGGAAGTACCTCGTCACGGGCGATCGCACGGTGACGACCGTCCTGACCATTCATCCCAAAGACAAGGACGGAAACCAGCGGTGGGAGCTCGCCGACGGCGCGACGCTCTACGACGTCACCCATCTCGGATGCCGCTCCGCACGCTACACGCCGAAGACGCCTGATTCGTGCTCGCCCGCCAACGCGCGAACCACGGGGTATCCGGTGAGGCCGGGCGCGGCCATGCCCGCCGTGGACGGGTGCCGCAAGCAGGATTACGCGGTGCTCATCGTCGTCGGACTGCCCGCCACGAACTGAGAGGCAAATCTAGAAGGGCGAGCCGGCGTCAGCGTGACGACGTTCGTGCCGACGGCGTCCGCCGGTCGCTCCCGGCCCGGGACGCCTGCGATCGAATAACGGACGGACAAGCAACTTGTTCTTCTGATAGATCGGTTGCACGCGCGCACTGACGCCGTCGAGAATCAGTTCCAGCCGACACACACGACAGCGGTAGCTGTGTGCGTTGCCCTGTCGGATCTCGGAGCGACATCCAGGGCAGTACAAGGGCATCCCCTAAGCTTCGTGCAACCTTCAGATCAATGCGAGCACAGCAGTAACTCAGCGGACGCACGTCCTCATCCGCAGCGGAAAATCTATTTGCGTCGCGGGCGCGGCCTGGTCTTCGATTTATCCGATGGAGTGATCGGCGACGGCAGGACGCGCGAACGCGGGAGCGGCGGCGCCGTCTGGTGGTCCGTCTCGAACGGCGCGACGACGAGTTTGTTCAGATCGGCGTCGAAGTCGAGCGTCAGCCGGCAGATGTGACACCGATAGCGCTCGCCGGGCAGCGGCCGCGACTCGAGCTCGCTCCGGCGAAGCACGGTGTTACACGCGGGACAGTGCCACGGCACGGCCATGAGGTTAAACCGCCATCACCCCGGGCGCAACCGACCGGGAGTCGCTCATCCTTTTATTGATCCGACGGGTGGTCGAATACACCGCGCGACGGGATTTCGGGCGCCCCCTGCGGCGACGGCGTTGACGCTGACGGCTGCGTCGAGACGGCCGCGGGAGCCGACGGCGCGGGCGCGGCGCCGAAGACCGCGCCGAGATCGAGGCCGTCCAGGCCGGCGCCGCGCCACGGGCTCGCCGTCAGCAGGCGGTAGTCGCCGCCCGTGTACGACACGAACTGCGCTTCGAACTGGCCGGTCGTCGGGAACGAATTGCCCCCCGGATAGGAGCCCGGATTGCCGCCGGCCATCACGTTCTGCGCGATCGTCGCCGCCGGGAGGAACGCCGAGATCGAGTCGTTGCCCGGCCCGTGCGAGGTGCCGATGATGCCGTAGGCGTTCACCTTCGCGAGGTTGTTCGTGAACTTGAACTGCTGGATCACCGGGCCGTCGAGCTGCAGGATGCCGGAGCCGTGGTCCGAGATGATCGTGTTGTGGTCGAACGTGATGTCGCGCGGGTTGCCCGACAGCAGCGCGAAGTAGCCGTTGCCGCCCCAGTGGCTGCTGTCGATGTCGGCGAACAGGTTGTTGCGGAAGGTGAGCGCGTTGGTCTGCAGGCTCGCGCCGTTGTTGTCGTAGCCCAGGATGTTGATGCCGGCGGCCGAGTGCTGGACGATGTTCTGCTCGAAGTTGATGTGATCGACCTGGCACCAGCTGCAGCGGCCGTCCTGGTTGCGGACCGTGAAGAGGACCGCGTAGCCGTTCTGGCCCGCCTGCCAGTTGTAGGCGAAGTTGTTGCCGACGACCTGCACCCGCCGCGCGTTCTTGAACTCGATCAGGTTCTTGACGACCCAGTTCTGCGTGCGCCACACCTGCTGCTTCATCACCAGGTTGCCGGCGATGGTGATGTCGGCGGGCGTGAGGTTCGCGATGAAGGGATCGGCTCCGCCGAAGAGGATGTTCTCGCCGGCGGCCTCGAGGTAGTTGTTGGTGATCGTGTACGGGCCGGGGCCGTTCCAGCCGCAGATCGCCTGCGAGTCCTGGCCGTTGGCCTTGATGTCCGAGATATACGACCCGGTGATCGTCGTCGACGCGCTGTTCAGCGCGATGCCGCGCTTCTGGCCGTTGGCCGGATCGCCGTGGATGTAGAGGCGATCGATCGTGATGTCGTGCGGCACCTGCGAGAGCTGCGACTGCGCGCCGGAGCCGTCGCCGAGCAGCACGAGGTCGTTGCCGCCCGTCCCGACGATCTCGAGCAGCTGCAGCGTCCAGTTGTGCGAGGCCGGCGCGGTCTGAATCGCCGGACCGCCGTTCGCCCTGATCTTCGCGAGCAGCGGCGAGCTGTCCGGCGTGATCCGCGCCGTCGCGGCCGGGAGATCGCTGTCGCCCGCCGTGCGGATGGTGATCGTCGCCGTGCCGTTCTTGTTCGGCAGCACGTAGCTCCCGGTGAAGACGGCGCCGCGCGCGAGCGCGATCGTGTCGCCGGGCTGCGCGGTGTTGATCGCCGCCTGCAGGTCCCCGCCTGACGGCACGGAGATCGTCGACGCGGTTGAGGCCGAGGCGCAGCAGAGAACTCCTGCGCACACACGTAGAGCGGTGCAGAGCTTTTTCATGTTCAGTTGTGCTGGATCAGATCGGGGAAGCTCGCGCGTCAGCGGACGCGCTTACTGATCTGCCGCAAGCACAATAGCGCAAGCGCTCGTTACGACGCGATTAAATTGTGCGGATGAGTTTGAAAATAAATAGTCGCTACGGCCGAGTAAAGCCGCAGCGACTACGTCCGACGGCGGGCTGCAGTGTAGAGCGGCCCTTTCAGTGCCGCGGCATTACCAGCACAGCCCGCGATAACCCTTCGGTATGTCGGAATCCGACAGAGGGAGCTTCACGAGGTCGATGACGATCTGATCGTCGCGCACCTTCGACAGCGCCTCGACGAACTCCGGGCTCTGGTTGCCGACGACGATCACCTCGCTGTGCTCGATCAGCTCGTCGATCGACGCGACCATCAGCGACGACAGGTGCTGAATCTGTTCCTCGATGTATTGCTTGTTCGCGCCGACCAGGCGCGCGATCGAGACGTTCCTGTCGTAGATCTTCAGGCACACGCCCTTGCCGATCAGCATCTCGGCCAGGCTCACCATCGGGCTCTCCCGCAGATCGTCGGTGCCGGCCTTGAAGCTGAAGCCGAGCAGGCCGACCCGCTTCCTGCCGGTCTCGAGCACTTCGTCGAACGCGTGCTCGACCTGCAGGCGGTTGCTCGGAAGAATCGAGTTGAGCACCGGCACGTCGAGATCGAGCTCCTTCGCGCGGTACTGCATCGCGCGCACGTCCTTCGGGAGGCACGAGCCGCCGAACGCGAAGCCGGGCTTCAGGTAGTACGGCGAGATGTTCAGCTTCGTGTCGCTGCAGAAGATGTCCATCAGCTCGAAGCTGTCGACGTCCATGCGCTTGCAGAGATTCCCGATCTCGTTCGCGAAGCAGACCTTCAGCGCATGCCAGACGTTGCTGGTGTACTTCACCATCTCGGCGGTGCGGATGGTGGTGTCGACCAGCGGCGCGTCCACGGACGCGTACAGGCCGATCGTCTGCGTGGCGTCCATCGCGTGGTTGTGGCCGACGAGCGTGAGCGGCGGCCTGTGGAAGTCCTTGATCGCCGTGCCTTCGCGCAGAAATTCCGGATTCACGGCGACGCCGAAGCCCTCCCCGTATTTCTTTCCGGACGCCCGCTCGAGCGCCGGAATCACGACTTTGTGCGTCGTCCCCGGGAGCACCGTGCTGCGGACGATGACCACGTGATAGTGATTCGTGCCGGCCATCGCTTCGCCGATCTGTCCGGCGACGCGTTCGAGGTAGTCGAGGTTGAGGCTGCCGTTGCGCTGGCTCGGCGTGCCGACGCAGATCAGCGATACATCGGTGTTCTGCACGGCCTCCTTGACGTCCATCGTCGCGCGAAACGTTCCGTCGGCGACGGCCTTGCCGAGCAGCTCGTCGAGGCCCGGCTCGACGACCGGGCTCTTGCCGGCGTTGACGAGCGCCACCTTGTCCGGGTTGGCGTCGACGCCGATGACGTCATGCCCTTCTGACGCGAACGCCGCTCCCGTCACGCTGCCGATGTAACCGAGTCCGAAGATTGAGATTTTCATTGGTGTGCCTGGTTTTCCTGGATTTGCTTTTGTCGCGCAGACCTTCAGGTCCGCCGGCCAGCGCCGCCGTGACGCGCAACGCTTCGTCGAGCTCGCCGGCGACCGCGGACCAGTCGTAGTGCCGCACGACGAGATCGCGTGCGGCGGTTTCAATCGCGCGCCGCTGCGAGTCGTCGCGGAGCAGCCGCACGACCGCGGCGGCGAACGCCTGCGGGTCGTCGGCGATGACGGCGTCCGTGCCGTCGGTGACGGGGAGGCCTTCGGCGCCGACCGTCGTCGACACGACGGCCTTGCCCATCGCCATCGCTTCGAAGATCTTGAGCCGCGTGCCGCCGCCGATCCGCAGCGGGACGACGTAGACCGCGGCCTTGTGCATGTACGGCCGCACGTCGTCGACCGTGCCGGTGACCTCGATGTGATCTCCGGCGAGCGCGCGGACCGCCGGCGTCGGCGCGCGGCCGACGATCGACAGCCTTACGCCAGGCACCTGCGCGCGAATCAGCGGCAGGATGTCGGCGCAGAAGTACTTCATCGCGTCTTCGTTCGGGAGCCAGTCCATGGAACCTGTGAACACAAGGCGTGGTTCAAGGTTCACGGGTTCAGTGTTCAGCGGCTCGCGTTCAGCGTTTGGCTGGAAGTACTCCGTGTCCACGCCGGTGCGGACGACCCACGCCGGCTTCTTCGCGGCGTCGGGGTACAGGCGGGCGATGGTGTCGCGGTCCGCGTCGGACACCGCGAGCATGCCGTCGAAGCGCTGGAGCGTCTCGTCCTCGAAGCGCAGCATGCGCTTGTGCTGCAGCCGGTACAGCCACCGGCTGGGCACGCTCGACTTGGTGTCCGCGTGCCGCCGCCAGATCTCGGCTTCGACGTTGTGCGTGAAGATCACCGCCGGGCACGGCAGCGTCTTCGGCAGATTCACCGCCGGCACGAGGAAGTCGCAGACGATGACGTCGAACGGCCGTTCGCGCAGCAGCGCGGCGAGCGCCGACTTGTACGCCGCCGAGCGGTACTTCGCAATCGCGTACGGCAGCGGGTCGGCGAGGTAGCGCGCCGCATCCATATAAAAAAGGACGGACCGCTTGGCCGGGTCGCTGCGCTTGACGGTGACGACGTCTTTCGCCACCTCGCGCATGCCTTCGATTTCGCGCTCCTGACCATTCCCGGCAAACGACATATAAGTAATGTCGTGTCGCTTCGCGAGGTGCCGCATCAGGTGCCAGGTGCGGAGGCGTCCGCCCTTGTCGAGCGGCAGCAGGAGATCGGACTTAAGCCACAGAATACGCATCGGCATGGACTGTCTGGGGCGCGGGCAGTGTCTGCACCCCGCTTCCGTCGATGAAGGTCCGGAACCACAGCTCGAGATTGAGCAGGCTCCACAGGCGATCGGTGCCGTCGACGCGGCCGCTCGCGTGATCGCGCAGCAGCTGTTCGACGGCCACGGGGTCGATGACGCCGCGCTGGCGCGAACGCGGGTCGAGCAGCACGTCGGCGGCGGGGCCGTTCCACGCGCCGCGCAGCCACGATCCGAGCGGCACGGGAAATCCCATCTTCGGCCGGTTGAGAATCGACGCGGGCAGCACGGACTTCATGGCTTCGCGCAGCACGCGCTTGGTGGTGAGGCCGGAGAGCTTCCACGCGTCCGGCAGGCTCACCGCGAACTCGACGAGCTTGTGATCGAGGAACGGCACGCGGCTTTCGATCGACGCCGCCATGCTCATCTGGTCCTGCTTCATCAGCAGTTCGACCATGTACGTCTTCATGTCCGTGTAGAGCAGCCGGTCGAGCAGCGTCGCGTTGTCCGGCGGACGCGTGAAGTACTCGAGCGCGCCGGCATACGCGCGTTTGGGTGTGACCAGGCTGCGAACGTCGGCTGACAGCAGCGCGCGCTGCTCGCACAGCCGCACCTGCGCGAAGCTGTCGAACACCATCGACTCCGGACTGCGATCGGCGCCGAGAAACGATCGGCCGGCGAACCGCGCGAGCCTGGGCGGCAGGTTGGGGACAATCCGTTCGGCGATCGCCGAACGCAGGTTGCCCGGGAGCGCCGTGTCGTAGATGCGGCCCGCGCGCCAGTTCCAGAGAATCCGCGGGTACCGTCCGTAGCCGGCGAGCAGCTCGTCGCTGCCTTCGCCGGTGAGGACGACCGTGACGAACTGCTTCGCCATGTCGGAGACGAAATAGAGCGGGACGCTCGACGGATGCGCGATCGGCTCGTCCTCGTGCCAGACAAGCTTCGGCAGCGCGCCGAAATACTCGGTGTCGCCGATGACGACCTCGTGCGCCTTCGCGCCGATCGCCGTCGAGACTTCGCGCGCGTAGTTCAGCTCGCTGAACGCGCGCTCCTTGAACGCCACCGAGAACGTCTCGATCGGCCGCCCGACCAGCTTCGCCATCGTCGCCGCGATGGCGCTGCTGTCGAGGCCGCCGGAGAGGAAGACGCCGAGCGGCACGTCGCTCATCAGCCGCAGCTTCACCGACTCGGTGAACAGATCGCGGAAGCGGTCCACCACCTCGCGCGTGTTCGCGAGCTTCGGCGTCCTGCCGCTCGGGATGTCCCAGTACTGCGTGACCTGGACCTCGCCGCGTTCGAAGACGAGCCGGTGTCCCGGCGGCAGCCGGCGGATGCCGGCGAAGAGCGTCTCGGAGCCCGACGTCGAGCGCGTCGCGAGATACTCGGGCAGCGCGGACATCCGCGCCTCGGGCCGGACGAATCCGCTCGCGAACAGCGCCTTGATCTCCGATCCGAAGATCAGCAGGTCGCGGTGTCTCGTCCAGTACAGCGGCTTGACGCCGAGCCGGTCGCGGACCAGGAGCAGACGCTGGCGGCGGCTGTCCCAGATCGCGAACGCGAACATGCCGCGGAAGCGA
>DATNBT010000474.1:0-8666 GCA_035571855.1 Vicinamibacterales bacterium | reverse complement strand
AGCATTGTTCAGGGCTCCTGAAGAGCGACCTGAACAGGTCCAGCGATCTCGATCCTACGAACTTCGTTTACCGCGAAAGGCTGTCGTATTCACTCGCGTCAGAAAAAGACATCGTCGGCGGCCTGCTGCGCTCCGATGGCTACTACCATGACGATCTGTTCTACTCGTGTTTCCCGACGTCGCTGGACGACACGTACAATTCGAACTCCTATACGCACGGATTGCTCGACAAAGTCGGCCTGGCTTCGCCGCTGATACCTTTTCTGCTCCGCTACTTCCATCCCGGTTGGCAAAAGCCGGTGCCGTCGAACGAATTCGATCCCGATTGACGCCATGACACAGCTATTCGAGTCTGATGTTCCACCCGCAAGATCACGCATTGACGTGTCAGCGACGATGGTCTGTATCGCCATCGTCGCTGTTGCAGTCATATTCCATCGTCGGACCGGCGCATGTGGAACGAGCCATTACCTGATATTCCAACTGCTCGGCGGAATGCTTGTCAGCATCGTGGAGGATTTCTGGCGATCACGGTACGACGCGCTGGCCGGGCAAGTCCTCGCGTATCTGCTCAATGTCGGCCTGTTTGTGTTGCTGATCCGTCTTTGGCATCGGAAGGCCTCGGAGAGACGATACCTGCTCGGCCTGATCGCGCTGACGGCGGCTTATCTGTGCTCGTATTTCTTTCTGCTGCCAACCGTCGACTGCCCGTGAGAGTGCTCCTGTTATGATCACTCCGTCGGCACCGTGTCGCAGCCCGTCCTCGAACTCCTCAACGCGACCGTCGTCAAAGGCGGCAGCACGATCCTCCACGGCCTGAATCTCACGATTCACGACGGCGAGCACACCGCCATCCTCGGCCCGAACGGCGCGGGGAAGTCGACGCTCGTCAAGCTGCTCACGCATCATGAGTATGCGTGGGCGAGTGCCGATGCCGCTGGCGACCCGCCGTCGGCAGTCAGGGTCTACGGCAACGATCGCTGGGACGTGCAGGAGCTGCGCGCGCTGCTCGGCGTCATCTCCGCCGACATGCACCAGCGGTTCGTCCTCGGCAACAGCGCGGGGAACCTCAAAGCCGAAGACGTCGTGATCTCAGGGCTCTTCGCGACGCACGGGTTCCTGCATCCCGATCAGATCAACGCGGCGACCAGGGCGAGCGCGGCCGCGGCCCTGGCGCGTGTCGAGGCGGGCCACCTCGCCCAGAAGATGATGGACGAGATGTCGACGGGCGAGGCACGCCGCGTGCTGATCGCGCGCGCGCTCGTCACGAGCCCGCGCGGGCTGATTCTCGACGAGCCGACCTCCGGCCTCGACGTCGTCTCGCGCCACCGGTTCCTGCAGCAGGTCGAGAACGTCGGCCGGAGCGGGACGACGCTGATCTTCGTCACGCATCACGTGGAGGAGATCGTGCCGTCGGTGGATCGGGTGATTCTGCTGAAGAAAGGCCGCGTGGCGTTCGACGGCCCGAAGCGTGAGATGCTGACCGCCGCGAAGCTCACCGGCGTCTTCGGCGCTCCCGTCACCGTCGACGAACGTGACGGCCGTTACTATGCGCGGGCCTGACAAGCAGTAGCGGAGCGGACATAGTCGGCACGCGCCTGCCGTTTTTCGCCGGGTTGCGCCCGCGCCGTTGTGACACGGAGTTTGCATCAGACCCCTCGCGGTGCCCTTGAAGAAGCTCACGGATCTGCATCCGATCCCCGACGACTCCGATACGAGGAAGGCCATCGCGAGATGGCTCAAGCTCGCGGAACACGCCGACGCCGAGGCGCAGGCCAGGCAGGACGAGCGCAAGAAACGGTTCAGCGGAATGCGTTCGCTAGTAGCTCGTACGATCGCTTCCGCGCGCCGTGGTCGTAAGTAATCGTCACCACCATCACTTCCTCCGCCCCGTAATCCGCGGCCATCTGCTCGATGCCCCGCTTCACCGTCGCGGGCGAGCCGACGAGCCATCGCCGGCGGCGGCCCAGCGCGTCGATCTCGAGCGCGTGTTCCTCGACGAATCGCAGCGCGGTCTCGACCGGCGGCACCGGAATCAGGCGTCCCTGGAGGAACAGCGTGAACGCCATGCGGCTGCTCGCCGCCAGGCGGTTCGCCTCCTCGTCGGTGTCGGCGCACAGCGCCCAGACGGCGGCGATGACGCGCGGATCGGGATGTTGCGTCGACGGGACGTAGGTCGCGCGGTAGCGCGCGGCGATGTCGGTGCCGCCGACCGGGTTGATGAAGTCGGCGAACGCGTACGGCAGGCCGAGCTCGGCGGCCCAGGCGCCGCTCTGGGGAGAGGAGCCGAGCAGCCAGACGTCCGGCCGCACGGCGCCGCCGGGCAGCTTCGCGAGCCGGGCGAAGCGGTGCGTCAACGGCATCGCGTCGTTGACGTACGCGAGGAGCTCGGCCAGCTGCTCGGGAAAATCGTCGGGTCCGGCCGTCCGCCGGTCGCGTTGCAGCGCGAAGGCCGTAATCGGATCGCTGCCGGGCGCGCGGCCGATGGCGAGGTCGATGCGGTCGCCGTACATCCCGCTCAGCATGCTGAAGTTCTCGGCGACCTTGAGCGGGCTGTAGTGCGGCAGCATGACGCCGCCGCTGCCGACGCGGATGCTCGCCGTCGCCGCGCCGATGGCCGAGATGAGGACCTCCGGGCTCGCGCACGCGAGCATCGGCGTCGCGTGATGCTCGGCGACCCAGTAGCGCGTGTAGCCGAGACGCTCGCAGTGCCGCGCGAGGTCGACGGAGTTCCGCAGCGCGTCGCCGCCCGTCGATCCGTCAGCGATGGGCGATTGATCGAGGACGCTCAGGCGCAGCGGCATACGTCTTCAGCATTTCACATTTGTGCGCGCGCAACGATCTTTGTACCGCGCGCGTCGCGCTTTGACGGTTTTCTCACGCGATTCGGGCGGAACGCGCTTTGCGAAAACGTCCGGGAACGTCCGTGAACAAGCCGCTCGTCGCTCCGCCACCCTGTCCGAAGTGCCAGTGCCCGCAGACGAGAGTCATCGGACATTCCGAGCGGCCGATGCTGTCTTACGTCCAGTGCGACGGCTGCGGCCACGTGTTCGTCCCTCAGGACGGCAAACGCTCGTAGACCGCCTTCCGATCGACGAAGAACTCCAGGCCGGTCTCGCTGTTCTCCGGAAGCCCGGCGCCCGACTGCTTCGTGCCGCCGAACGGCAGCGACGGCTCCTTGTAGCCCGTGTGCACGTTCACGTGCGCGAGGCCGGCTTCGATGCCGTCCACATAGGCCTCCGCGGTCGCGGCGCTCGTCGTGTAGATCGCCGACGACAGGCCGTACATCGAGTCGTTGGCGAGCGCCAGCGCCTCGTCGAGCGACTCGAACTCGCAGACGGCGAGCACGGGACCGAAAATCTCGTCGCGGAACGCCGCCATGTCACGCGTGACCTGGGTCAGGACGGTCGGCCGCACGAAGTAGCCGCCGGCCGGCGGCGTCGACGCGGCGCCCGCCGCGAGCCGGGCGCCGTCGGCAACCGCGCGGCGGACGGCGGCGCAGACGTCCTCGTACTGCTGCGCGCCGGCAACCGGCCCCATGTCCGTCGACTCGCTGGCGCCGTCGCCGACGACCATCGCGTCGGCGCGTCTGGCCAGCGCCTCGAGATAGGGCGTCGCGATCTTCTTGTGGAGCAGGACGCGGCTCGTCGACGTGCACCACTGGCCGGCGTTTGAAAAGCCCGCCGTGATCGCCGCATCGACCGCAAGCGCCAGATCCGCGTCGTCCATCACGATGAGCGCGTTCTTGCCGCCGAGCTCGAGCTGCGTGCGCGTGAGATTGGCCGCGGCCCTGGCCTGGATCTTCCTGCCGACCGCCGTCGACCCGGTGAACGAGATCGCGCGCACGCGCTCGTCGCCGATGATCACGTCGCCAAGCGCCGACCCGGCGCCGGTGACGCAGTTGAAGACGCCCGCCGGCAGTCCTGCGCGCTCGAAGAGCTGCGCCATGTAGATGCCGGACCACGGCGTGAAGCTCGCCGGCTTGAAGACGACCGTGTTGCCGGTCAGCAGCGCCGGCAGCGTCTTCCGGCACATGACGTTCATCGGAAAATTCCAGGGGCTGATGATGCCGGCGACCCCGACGGGTTCGAGCTTCACCCACGTGCGCAGCGTGCCGGCGTTCGCGGCGTCCGCCTTCAGCCGGACGTCGGCGCCGGCAAAAAAACCTGCCGCCTGCTGCAGGTGATAGCCGCCTTCGACGAGCGCGGAGTCGACTTCAGCGCGCGACTCGCGGATCGTCTTGCCGTTCTCGAGCGTGACGATGCGCGCGATCTCTTCGCGCGAGGCTTTCAGCAGATTGAGAAATCCGGCGACGTACTTCTGTCGCTCGGTGACGCTCGTGCGGCGCCAGGAACGGAACGCGTCGGCCGCCGCGGCAATCGCGTCGCGCACGTCGTCGGCAGCCGACGACTGAAACGCCCCGAGGTTGCTGCCGCGGCGCGCGGGGTTCTCGTCGCCGAACGTCGCGCCGCCCTTCGACGGCGTCCATCGTCCGGCGATGAAGTTGTTAAACGTTGACGGCAGCTTTGACTCTCTCCGGCGACAGCGGGAGCTGGCGAATCCGGACGCCCGTGGCGTCGAACACCGCGTTGGCGATCGCGGCCGCCGTCGGACGGCTCGACGGTTCGCCCGCGCCGCCGGGCGGCAGGTCCTTGCGATCGATCAGCACGATCTCGACCGACGCCGGAACGTCGGACGCGCGCGCGACCTTGTAGCTGTTCCAGTCGACGCTCGTCACGCTGCTGCGGTCGAACATCACTTCTTCCTTCGTCGTCCGGCCGAGCGACTGCACGAGGTTGGCGGCGATGGTCGACTTCAGCGCGTCGGGATTCACGATGAGACCGCAGTCGTGCGAGCACACGAGGCGCGTCACCTTGACGACGCCGCTCGTGCGGTTCACTTCGACTTCGGCGATCGTGCCGACGTAGGTGCCGTTGCGGACGCCGAGCGCGATGCCGCGGCCGACGACCACGTTGCCGGAGTTGTTCGGCCTCGGCGACGGCCGCGACTCCCAGCCGTACTTGTCAGCGGCCGCGCGCAGCGCGTACTTCGCGCGCGGCTCGTCGATGTGCTTCAGCCGCAGCTCGATCGGGTCGATGTCCGCCGCGGCCGCGAGCTCGTCGATGAAGCACTCGACGGCGAACGACGTCGCCGGGCCCTCGGGATCGCGGAGGTGCGTCGACCGCAGCGGCGACGCGCTCTCGTGGAAGCCCGCGAGCACGTGCGACGAGGCGTCGAGGCTGGGGAAGCGGTACGGCGGAGCGTTCGCGCCCCAGTCGGCGAACTCGTCGACGCCGGTCGTGTTCCTGATGCCGGTCAGCTGCGCGCCGAGATAATTTCCGGCCGCGTCGGGCAGGTAGAGAATTTCGCCGCCGGAGAACGCGCGCGAGACGAAGCGCACGCCGGTGACGTTGCCCTGCGCGTCGATCGCGCCGGCGAGGTCGTAGACGCAGGCGGGACCCTTCGCGCCCCACGCGGTCATGTCGTGCCGCATCCACTGCACGCGGACCGGCTTGCCGACGGCCTTCGACAGCAGCACCGCATCGGCGCCCGCGTCTTCAAATCCGGGACGGCCGTACGATCCGGCGTCCTGCATCCAGACGACGCGGACGCGTTCGGCCGGGACGCCGAGCAGCTCCGCATAGCCTTTCTGCAGCGCGTGCGGTTTCTGTCCGCCCGACCAGACGGTGGTGATGCCGTCGGGCCGGACGTCTGCGACTCCGCACCCCGGTCCCATCGTCGCGTGCGACTGGAACGGCACGTCGTACTTCGCGTCGAGCTTCTTCGCGGCGCCCGCGAGCGCGGCGTCGACGTCGCCCGTCTTCGGAGCCTTTCGCGTCGACTTCGGCGTCGCCGCGCGCATGTAGTTGTAGAGATCTTTCTGCTCGGGGAACGCCTGCAGCGGCGCGGACCAGGTGACTTTGATCGCCTTGGCCGCCTTCACCGCCGCCCATTCGTGCTCGCAGACGACGCCGACGAAATCTTTTTCGACGACGGTCTTCACGTAGCCGGGGATGGTCTTCGCGGGGGAGTCGTCGACGCTGACGAGGGTCGCGCCGACGCCGGCGGGACGGACGACGCGTCCGTGCAGCATGCCGGGCACGCGCACGTCCACAACGTACTTATATGTCCCGAGGATCTTCGGCGCCATGTCGATGCGCGGCACCGACGTGCCGACGACCGTGTACTTCGACGGATCTTTCGGCTTGGCGCTGCTCTCGACGTTGAGCGCGAAGCCCGCGCCGGACACTTTCAGATCCTGTTCGGCGGCGATTGCGGTCGCGAGTTCGCCGTACGTGACCTGACGGGCCTGAAGGCCCGTACTACCTGCAGCGGCCGCCCTACTCCCGGCGGCCGCACGGACGACGCCGTCCTTCACCTGCAGCTGATCGACGGGAACGCCGAGCTGCTGCGAGGCGCGCTGCACGAGCGCCGCGCGGGCGGCGGCCGAGACGTTGCGCAGCGGCCGCGCGCCGAGGCTCACCGACGTGCTGCCGCCCACGCCGCCCTGGTCCGTCGTCGTCGCCGTGTCGCCGAGGACGAACTTCACGCGCAAGGGGCTGAGGTCGAGCTCTTCGGCGACGATCTGCGTGAACGCGGTGTCGACGCCCATGCCGATCTCGAGCTTGCCGGTGAAGACCTGCACGCTGCCGTCGGGCAGGATGTGCAGCCACGACTCGAGCTTCTTCGGCGACGGCGGCACGGCGGTCGCGACCGTGGACTGCGCGAACAGCTGCGGCGTGATGGCCGCGTCGATGATGCTGAAGCCGATGACGAGCCCGCCGGCGTCGCGCACGAACTCGCGGCGTGTGATTCCGCCTTTGTGCGTCTTCATGCTCTCACCGCCTGGCTCTTCGCTGCCCGCTGAATCGCGGAGAAGATTCGCGTGTGGCTGCCGCACCGGCAGATCAGGCTTTCGCAGGCCCGCCGGACCTCGGCGTCCGAGGCTTTCGGATTCGTGTCGAGCAGGGCCTTCGCCGTCAGCACCCAGCCGTTGAGGCAGTAGCCGCACTGGAACGCCTGCTCGTCGATGAACGCCTGCTGGACGTGGTGCGGTTGCCCGCCGGGAGACGCCAGGCCTTCGATCGTGACAATGCGGGCCGTCCCGACACGCGAGACCGGGAGCGAACAGGAGCGCACGGCGCGGTTGTCCATCAGCACCGTGCACGCGCCGCACTGGCCGAGCCCGCAGCCGAAGCGCGGGTTGTTGAGCTCGAGGTTGTCGCGGAGCACGTAAAGCAGCGGGCAGTCGGGATCGACGTCCACAACGTGCGATCTGCCGTTGACCGAGAGAGTCATGCGGGCCATAACGCGCGAATTATAATCCCGTGGTGCAGCGGCTTTCCGCATTGCTCCTCGCCGTCGTCGCCGCCGCTGTTCCGCTCGACGCGCAGTGGGTGGTGAAGCCGCCCGCCCGCCTGGACCTCGCCGGACGCGCCCCCAGAACGCCTGAAGGCCGGCCGGACTTCTCGGGCATCTGGAAGCCGGAACGCAACCGCCCGTGTCCGCCGGCGGTGTGCAACGACATGGAGGTCCCGCAGGAGTTCATCGACATCGGCTGGTCGCTCAAAGGCGGCCTGCCGTACCAGCCATGGGCCGCGGCGCTCCGGAAGGAGCGTATGAGCCTGAACAGAACGACCGACCCGAACTCCCGCTGTCTGCCGAACGGCATCGTGCGGATGCATACGGCGCCGCTCTACCGCAAGATGGTGCAGACGCCGTCGCTGCTGCTCATTCTCAACGAGCGCAACACGTACTACCGGCAGATCTATATCGACGGCCGCCCGCTCGAGCGCGATCCGAATCCATCCTGGAGCGGGTACTCGACCGCCGCATGGGAGGGCGACACGCTGGTCGTCCGGTCGAACGGCTTCCGCGACGATCTCTGGCTGGACAGCAACGGCAGCCCGATGACCGCAGCCGCGACGATCACCGAACGTTTCCGCCGCCCGAACTTCGGCTCGCTCGAGATCGCGCTGACCGTCGACGATCCGAAGGCGTACACGCGTCCGTGGACGGTGACGATGAAGCAGGTGTATGTCGCGGATTCAGAGCTGCTGGATTACGTCTGCGCGGAAAACGAGAAGAGCGTCCGTCACTTCGGGCAATAGCTATTCAAAAACGCGAGAGTAAGAACCCACGCCTCCGCCGCCGACTCGGGGTGATAGCTCGGGCGCGCGTCGCAGAAGAACCCGTGGTCCGCGTTCGAGAACACGACGTCGACGAAGACCTTGTTCGCTTCGCGTACGCCCTTCACCACCGTCTGATGCTGTTCCTCGGGGATGTGATGATCGAGCCCGCCCCAGAAGAAGAGCATCGGCCCTGCGAGCGCCGGCGTGCGGTGGAGGACGGTGGGAATCCGGCCGCCGTAGAACGACACCGCCGCTTTGAGCGGCAGACCTGAGTTGGCGACGAACGAGACGCGGCCGCCCAGGCAGTAGCCGACCGACGCCGCGTTGAGGCCGACGCCGGCTTTCTCGAGCCAGCCGTACGCCGCACGCGTGTCGGCGTCGAGGCCCTGCTCCGTGATCGCGTCGAGCTGCCGCGCGGCTTTCGGGAACTCTGAATACGCGCAGTCGAATCCGGGCGCCGTGCGGTGGAACAGCTCCGGCGCGATCGCGAGAAATCCCTGCTTCGCGAACCGATCGGCGACGTCGCGGATGTGG
>DATNBT010000473.1:0-13312 GCA_035571855.1 Vicinamibacterales bacterium | reverse complement strand
CCGACAGGATGCCGAGGATCTCCTGAAGGTCGGGGCGGCCGAAGCTCTCGCCGGCGGTGAACGGCAGCTCGAACGCCGCGCACTTGATGTGGTCGACCAGGATGTGGAGGTTGTCGGGATCGATGAGCGCCCGCTCGGGCGACGCGTCGAAGAAGTACGACGGGTTGCGGACCACGAACTGATCCAGCGGCGCGCTGCTCGCGATCATCACCGCCGCCGATCGCCCGCTCCTTCGTCCGGCGCGGCCGGCCCGCTCGTGAAATCGGTCTCGCCGATCACGCGGCTTTCGTTGGTGACGTCGACGATTACGAAGTTGTCCGACGAGACGGAGCGAAGGCTGACGGCGTCGGCCGGATACGACTCGTTCGTCCAGGCCCATCGCGAATTCGCGTCGCCGGCATCGCCCGACAGATGCACGAGCCCCTGCTCGGCCAGCAGCGAGAGAATCTCCTGCACGTCGTGGCGGCCGAACGCTTCGGCGCCGGTGAACGGCAGCTCGAACGCCGCGCACTTGATGTGGTCGACGAGGATGTGCAGGTTGTCGGGATCGATGAGCGCCCGCTCGGGCGACGCGTCGAAGAAGTACGACGGGTTGCGGACGACGAACTGATCGAGCGGCGCGCTGCTCGCCACCATCACGGCCGCCGAGCGGCCGGCGCGCCGTCCCGCGCGGCCCGCGCGCTGCCAGGTCGCCGCGATCGTCCCCGGATAGCCGGCCATGACGCTGACGTCCAGCGCGCCGATGTCGATGCCGAGCTCGAGCGCGTTGGTCGAGACGACGGCGCGCACCTGGCCGTCGCGCAGGCCCTTTTCGATCTCGCGGCGCCGCATCGGCAGGTATCCGCCGCGGTAGCCGCGAATCTTCTCCGGCCCCCCCGGCACGTCCTCGAAGTCGTCCTTCAGGTACGTCGTGAGAATCTCCGTTGACAGCCGGCTCTGCGCGAAAACGATGAGCTGCAGGTTGCGTTTCAGGAATTCAGACGCGATGCGGCGCGTCTCGCCCAGATACGACCGGCGGATGCCGAGCTGATGGTTCACGATCGGGGGGTTGACGAAGACGAAGAACTTCTCGCCTCGTGGCGCGCCGCTCTTCTCCACGAGCTCGAAGGGACGCTCGGTCAGGCGCTCGGCCAGCTCGCGCGGGTTCGCGATCGTCGCCGACGAGCAGACAAACACCGGATCCGATCCGTAGTGCCGGCAGATCCGCTGCAGCCGCCGCAGCACGTTGCACAGATGGCTGCCGAAGACGCCGCGATACGCGTGGAGCTCGTCGACGACGACGAACTTCAGGTTTTCGAAGAGCTTCGCCCACCGCGGGTGATGCGGCAGGATGCCGGAGTGCACCATGTCCGGGTTGCTGAGGACGATGTGCGCGCGCGAGCGAATCGTGCGGCGCGCGTCCTGCGGCGTGTCGCCGTCGTAGGTGAACACGCCGATCGATTCTCCGGACGATTGATCGATCGTCTCGCACAGCGCCTGCAGTTCCGCCAGCTGATCCTGCGCGAGCGCCTTGGTCGGAAACAGGTACAGCGCGCGGCTCGACGGATCCTGCAGGATCGCGTTGAGCACCGGCACGTTGTAGCAGAGCGTCTTGCCCGAGGCCGTCGGCGTGATCACGACGACGTTGCGGCGTCCGAGCGCGTGCGCGATGGCGTCGGCCTGATGTGTATAGAGCTGTTCGATGCCGCGCGACCGCAGCGCGCCCGTCAGACGCGCATCGAGGCCCGCCGGGAACGGCCCGTGTTGCGCGGCAATCGCGGGAAGCCTCCGGACGGCGGTGACATGGTGGTCCGGAGTGTCCGGCCTGTCGGCAGGGAGTCCCGGCGCAAGCCGGTCGAGAGCCTGGTCCAACGCGGCCCCTCGACTTCGCTCGGTGCGCTGGAGCTCCTGTGCCATGGCGCGCAATCGTACCAGCCGCGTCAGGGGCGATCAAGAGGCGAAACGAACCGCCCCCTACCTCTTTAATAGTGCTAGGCTCCCGCCCGTGACGCAGCTGCCGCGAAAACTCGGCCTCTGGAGCGCCGTCGGCGTCGTCGTCGGCATCACGATCGGCTCCGGCATTTTCCGGACGCCGGCGTCCATCGCGAGTCTGGTGCCGAATCCGCTGGCGATCATCGCCCTCTGGGTCGGCGGCGGGTTGTTGTCGTTATGCGGCGCGCTGTCGTGCGCGGAGCTGGGCGCGATGCTGCCGCAGACCGGCGGCTTCTACGCGTGGCTGCGCGAGGGATGGGGCCGGCCGGTGGCGTTCATGTTCGGCTGGTCCGAGCTCGTGCTCATTCGCGCGAGCGCGCTCGGCGGCATGGCAATCGTCTTCGGGGAATATGCGCTGCGGTCGTTCGGCATCGACGCCGCCCGGCATGTCTTCGAAGCACGCGCGCTGGCCGCGGGCCTCATCGCTTTCTCAGCGGCAGCGAACATCCTCGGCGCCCGGCTCGGCGCGGGGATTACGAGCGTCGCCACGGCCGCGAAGTTCGCCGCCGTTGCGCTGCTGGCGCTGGCGGCGCTGCTCATCGGACACCTGTACGGCGCCAGCCTGTCGAATCTGACAGCAAGCGCCGGTACTTCAGGCGGCCTCACGGCCGGCGGCATCGGTCTCGCGCTCGTCAGCGTCTTGTGGACCTACGACGGCTTCATCGACGTGTCGTTCGTCGCCGGCGAGGTCACCGACCCCGGCCGCACGCTGCCGCGGGCGATCATCTCCGGCACGCTCGCCATCGTGCTGCTCTACGTGGCGACCAACGTCGCGTACCACTACGTGCTGCCGGTCCAGGCGGTGGCGGCCTCGCCGCTCGTGGCTGCCGACGTGATGGAGCGGCTCTTCGGCCGCTCGGGCGTCGTCGCGGTCTCGTTCTTCGTCATGATCTCGTCGTTCAGCGCGGTGAACGGCGGCATGCTCGCGGCTCCCCGCGTCTTCTTCGCGATGGCCGAGGACGGGCTGTTCTTCCGCCCGCTCGCGCGCGTCCATCCACAATTCAGGACACCTTACGCGGCCATTCTGCTCTCGGCGCTGCTCGGAATGGCGCTCGTGATGAGCCGCAGCTTCGAATCGCTCGCGAACACGTTCGTCATCGCCGCGTGGCCTTTCTATGCGCTGAGCGTCGCGGCGCTCTTCCGTCTCCGTTACACGCGTCCGGATCTTCCGCGGCCGTATCGCGCCGCCGGTTATCCGGTCGTGCCTGCGATTTTCGTGATCGCGGTGCTGTGGTTCGTGATCAACGCGCTCGTCAGCGATCCGATCCCGACGACGATCACGCTCGCGATCGTCGCGACGGGCATTCCGATCTACTTTTTTTCATTTTCTCGCGCTGAATTTCGTTGACGTACCAGATTCGTACTGTTACGTTGCGATGAGGAGCCGATAATCATCGGCGAGGAGATTTGAAGATGGGCGTATCCGAGCCGCGTGTGCGGCGTAGAGGCTTCTTCCTTCACTCGTCGGATGCCGAAGGGCACGAGGGCGGAGGAGAGCACGAGAATCCCGAAGGCGTCACCGTCCGCGTACGTCTCTCCCGTTCCACCACCCCCCGACAGTTTGCGAGCTCTGGAAGACAGACACGAGCGGAAGCTCGTCACGAAGACGACCGCCCGCAGATCAGATCTGGGAGCGTGACTGGCAGCCGTCAACGGGCACACTTGCACCGCTGATCCAGCTCGCCCGAGGAGATACGAGGAACGCGACGACCGCCCCGACCTCTTCGGGGCGGCCGAACCGTCCGAACGGCAGTTCCCGCTCGACGAAGTCGGCAATACCGGCAGGATCGTCCTTCTGCCGCCGATCCCACGACCCGCCTGGAAACAGTATCGAGCCCGGCGCCACCGAGTTGACGCGGATGTTGTCCGCCGCCAGCTGCTGCGCCATCGACTTCGCCAGGCTGATTTCCGCGGCTTTCACGGCGTTGTACGTCATCCGTCCGCCTGATTCACGGCCCCAGATTGACGCAATCATGACGATCGACCCGCCTCCCCGCTTCTTCATGTGGGGGATGGCCATCCGCGACGCGCGAATCGCGGGAAAGAGCGTCTGATCGAACGCTTCCTGCCAGACCTCGTCCGGGGTGTCGGTGATGTTCGCGCCTTTGCCCACGCCGACGTTGTTCACGAGGATGTCGAGGCCGCCGAACGTTTCGACCGTTCGTGAAATCACGTCGAAGACGCCCTTGTCGGTCGACACGTCGGCCTGAAGCGCGAGAATCCGCTCCGTCCCGCCCGGCAGCTGCCGCAGCTCCATGACGGCCGCAGCCAGGCCTTCCTCGCCTCGAGCGCACACAGTAACGTTGCAGCCCTCGGCGAGCAGCGCCTTCACCGTCGCGAACCCGAGACCTCGCGTGGAGCCGGTGACGATCGCGGTCTTGTCTTTGAGGCCGAGATCCACGTCAGACCCGCCTGTCCAGAAAACGGCCCACGGCCTCGTTGAAGAGCGCCGGCTGCTCCATGTTGGACATGTGGCCCGCACCGGGAATGACGACGAGCTCCGACCCGGGAATGTCCTTGTGCATCTGCTCGCTCAGCGCCGGAGGCGTCACGCCGTCTTCGGCGCCGACGACGATCTGAACGGGGATGCGAATCGACGGCAGCATCGGCGTGACGTCGGGACGGGTCATCATCGCCGTCAGCGCGCCGACGATCGATTCGACCGAGCTCCCGGTGATCTGCGCGCGCAGACTCTCCGCGACGGCCGGCTTGGTCTTCTGTGTTGCTTCGCAGATCAGTTTCGGCACGAGCGCGTCGGCGACGGCGCCCGGCCCTTTTTCACGCACGAGCTGCTGCATGTTCTTGCGATTGACGACGGCCTCCGGCGAGTCCCCTTGCGATCGCGTGTCGGCGAGCACCATCCCGCGGAAATACGACGCGGCGTGCTTGAACATCGCGAACGCCGCGTAGCCGCCCATCGACAGGCCGCAGATCACCGCGTCCTTCTTGATGCCCAGCTTGTCGAGGAGGTCGATGGTGTCGCCCGCGTAGTCGTCGATCGACGTCGTCGGCGGGTCGTTCCTGCCGTCACCGAATCCGCGCAACTCGGGGACGATGACGCGCCAGCCGCGGCCGGCGAGCGGGAGCTGCGGTTCCCACATGCTCGTGTTCAGCGGGAAGCCGTGGATCAGGACGAGCACGCCCGCGCCGCGGCCTGAGCCGGACGCGGGCACATCGAGGTAGCGAAGCCGGCCGATGCGTTCCATCCTACCGCCCGCGGCCCTCTCCGCGACGGCCGCCGCCGGCGGCTCCGCGTCCGCGCATGAAGAGCTCGGTCGATGGAGGCACGAGGCCCTTCAGACGCAGATACACCGTGCCGATGCCGTACATCTCGCTGCCGTGCTGCAGGACGCCGAGGAGCGCCGCGGCCCTCGACTGCTGTCCGCCGCGGCCGTTCGAGATCATCTCGCCCGTGTTGGCGTCGGTCAGCGACGAGAACGCCTCGTCGCAGAACGCGAACGATTCGGCGACCGCCTTGACGACCTCAGCCTTCGTCGTGAGCTGCTCGAAGCTGGGCTGACCCTGGCGCGGATTGGGCACGCCGCGCGCGCCCGCGCACTGTCCGAACTGCGCGTCGGCGACGTGGCCCCAGAGCTGCCCGTACCCGCGGATATCCGGCGTCGGCTTGAAGAAGTAGTCGGCATCCGACATCTTCTCGGCCGACGCGGTGATGTTGTTTTTGAGCTGTGCGTAACCGCGCTGGAGGGCGGTCGCGGTTCCCACCGGGCCCTGCGGGGGCTGGGCAAAGGCAACGGAGGCGGCAAGCAGGCTGCCGGAAAAGAGACAGACGACACGGGTCATTATCGACTCCTTAGTTGTACGTTCGCGTTCGGGCTCCTACAATCTTAATTGTTATGGCGAAGTTCCTCAGGACCGCTGTTCTCGGGCTCGCCGCGCTCGTCCTCGGCAGCTCGCTCGTGCTGGCGCAGACGACCCCGACACCCCCGCCGGACTCCGGCAAGACGCCCGCGACGACGCAGACGCCGAAGAAAAAGGCCAGGCGGCCCGCGCGGAAGAGAGCCCCGGCCAAAAAGAAGCGTGTAAAAAAGCCCTCAACGGGCACGCAACAACCGGGTTAACATCGCCGCCCTATGTGGCGGTGGCTTCGCCCGCACCGGATCCCCCTGCTGCTGGCGTTTGTCGCCGCCGTCGGCGAGGCGGCTGCCGACGTCCTCCAGCCGTGGCCGATCAAGCTGGTCGTCGACAACGTCATCCTCGGCAAGCCGCTCGGCGGCTGGCTCAATAAGGCTCTTCTCCAGATTTCAGGCGGCGGCGCGATCGCGACGCTCAATGTCGCCGTCGCCGCCGTGGTCGTCATCGCCATCGGCGGCGCCGTCGGCTCGTACTGGGAAAAGTACCTCACCACCAGCGTCAGCCAGTGGGTCGGCCACGATCTGCGGCTTCAGCTGTATCAGCAGATTCAGCGGCTCTCGCTCGCCGAGCACAGCGAGACGCACAAGGGCGATCTGATTTCGCGGATGACGAGCGACATCGGGTCGATCCAGGACTTCATCAACTCGGCCCTGCTCGGCATCGTCGTCAACGTGCTCACGCTCGCCGGGATGGTGGGCGTGATGTTCTATTACAACTGGCGTCTGACGCTCCTGTCGCTCTCGGTGGCGCCGTTTCTCTCCGTCATCGTGTACTTCTACACGCGGCGCATCAAGAAGGCGTCGCGCGCGGTCAAGAAGAAGGAGAGCGAGCTGCTGTCGGGCGTGTCCGAGACGCTCTCGTCGATCCAGGTCGTCCAGGCGTTCGCGCGGGAGAACTACGAAGACCGCCGCTTCGAATGGGAGAGCCGGCAGAACGTCGAGACCGGACTCGCGGCGCGGAGCACGAAGGCGAAGCTCACGCCGGTCGTCGAAGTCATCGTCGCGCTCGGAACCTGCCTGATGCTCGCGTACGGCGGGCGGCTCGCCATCGCCGGCGACATGAAACCGGGCGTGCTCGTCGTCTTCCTGTTCTACCTCGGAAAAATGTACAAGCCCATGCGTGATCTGTCGAAGATGTCGGACACGCTGACCAAGTCGTCCATCGGCTACGAACGCGTGAAGGAGCTGCTCCAGGCCGAAAGCCGCATCCGCGATCTGCCGGGCGCGCGGCCCGCGCCGCCGTTCAAGGGACGAATCGAGTTCGACAACGTCACGTTCAGCTACAGCGGCGAGCGCGCGGCGCTGTCGCACATGGACATCCGCATCGAGCCCGGTCAGGTCGTGGCGCTCGTCGGGCCATCCGGCGCGGGCAAGACGACGCTCGCCAGCATGATTCCGCGCTTCTACGATCCCGTGTCCGGCGTGGTGCGCATCGACGGCGTCGATATCCGCGAGTACACGCTCAAGTCGCTGCGCGATCAGATGAGCTTCGTGCTGCAGGACACGGTGCTCTTTCGCGGGACCATCTGGGAGAACATCGCGTACGGACGGCCGGACGCCGATCCGGAGGATACGGTTCGCGCGGCGACGCTGGCCAACGCGCATGACTTCATCATGGAGCTGCCCGACGGCTACGCCACGATGGTCGGCGATCGCGGGATGTCGCTCTCGGGAGGCCAGCGGCAGCGGATCGCGATCGCGCGCGCGCTGGTCCGGAACACCCCGATTCTGATCCTCGACGAACCGACGGCGGCGCTGGACGCGAAGTCCGAGCACGCGGTGGTCGAAGCCCTCGACCACCTCATGGAAGGCCGGACGACCATCGTCATCGCCCATCATCTCCATGCGATCCGCCATGCCGACGTGATCTTCGTCGTCGCCGGATCGACCATCGTCGAGCAGGGCACCCACGACGCGCTCCTGGCGCGCGAGGGCGTCTACGCCGACTTGTGCCGCGCGCAAGCCGCGGTCTGAGCTATCATCTCGCCGCTCCCCATGCGCTCGACTCCGGCCCGCTCGTTCAAGGCGCGCGCCCGCGCGCGCTTCACCGACCCGAAGCGCCGTCGCGGCCTGCTCATCGCCTTCGAGGGTCCGGACGGCTCGGGCAAGACGACGCAGCGGAAGCTGTTCAAGACGTGGCTGCAGTCCGAAGGCCGCGAGGTCATCACCACGAAATGGAATTCGTCGGACCTGATTAAGCCGCTCGTGAAGAGCCGCAAGGCGCTTCGGGTGCTGAGCCCCGAGGAATTCTCACTGCTTCACGCCGCCGACTTCCGCCATCGCGTGGAATCGGTGATTCTCCCCGCGCTCTGGGCGGGCAAGACGGTCATCGCCGACCGGTTTCTGTTCACCGGCCTCGCGCGCGACGTGGCGCGCGGCCTCGACCTCGACTGGGTCATCAACCTCTACACGCCGCTGCTCTGGCCCGACCTGGTCTTCTATTTCTCCGTCTCGCCGCAGACGTCGGGGCTGCGCGTGACGACGACACGCACGCCGAACTTCTACGAAGCCGGGCAGGACGTCACCGACCTCGCGGATCCGGTCGAGAGCTACCACCGCTTCATCGCGCGGGTCATCCGCGAATACGAATCGCTCGCGCTGATCTTCAACTTCATCACCATCGACGCCGAACGCTCGATCCGCGATCAGCACGACGAGCTGCGGCGGCTGTTCCGCGAAGGCGAAGAGCGGCCGTGGTCCGACTGGAACGTCGACGCCGTGACGGAGTGGCTCGAACGCCGCGGCGGCACGGCATGACGAAGAAGACAAAAGCGCGCGCGCGGCTCATCGCCGTCGACGGCGCCGACGGACGCGCCGTCATCGAACACGCGCAGCAGCTCACGCGCGGACGGCGGGCCGTCAAGGGCGTCAGCCAGTGGGACGCGTCGGGGCTCTTCGAACAGCTGCTCGCCGAAGACGACGACGTCGTGACGACGCCGAGGATCCTGCTGCTGCTCTATGCCGCCGACCTGGCCTTCAGGCTGCGGTGGGAAGTGGAGCCCGCGCTCGCCGAAGGCAACGACGTGGTGGCCGCGCCTTACATCGAAACGGCCGTCGCGTTCGGACGGGCGCACGGCGTCCCCGCGAAGTGGCTGAAGAACCTGTTTCGTTTTGCCAGGAAGCCGGACCGGCAGCACAACGTCCGCGGCGGCCCGGCGAAACGGCGGTCGCCGGCAGGGTTCGTGGAATTCGCCGCGAGGCGTTCACGCGGACGCGCGCGCGTCCGCTGACATCGACGACACGCCGTCGAGCAGCTTCCGAAGCTCGGCGACCGCCTCGGGCGCATCGACCACCAGCGCCACCTCACGACGGAAATCGAGCGACAGCGCCGCAAGCGCCAGGCCGCCGACGACGGCGACGCGGTCGTCGATCAGGCAGACCTTCCCGTGCGACTTGCGCTCGCCGTACCGCTTGCTGTCGAGCAGCTCGACGTCGATCCCCGCCGCCCTGCGCTCGCCGAGCAGCGCGACGAACGCCGGATCGGACAGCTTCGCGTCGAGCAGGCGGATGCTGGACGTCGCGGCGCGGAGCATGTCCGTCAACTGCGTGCGCGCGCGTTCGGGGCCGACAATCAGCCGCGACGGCAGGCCGGCCGGCGCGCGATGCATCTGCCTGTCGGCGGCCATCAGATCGCGAAGCCCCTGCACGACCGCCGGATCGCAGGTCACGACGACCGCGTCGATCGTCTTCGAGAAGCACTTCTTCGTGAAGTTCAGCGACGCGACGATCGCCGGGCCGTCGTCTGCGACCAGATACTTCGCGTGGTACTTGACGACGGGATCGGCGTAGGTGCTGATCGAGGCGCCGGCCTCGGCCAGCCGGCGGCGCAGCTTCTCGAGTTTGCTGACGGCGCCGCCCGCGCGTGCGGTGATGAGCGCCTCGACCGCGACGCCCCGATCGCGCGCGCGACGCAGCTCGTCGAAGACGTCGGGATCGTTGCAGCGGAAGAGCGACAGCGACAGATTGCGCTTCGCGCCGCGGATGACGTCGAGCACCGCGGCTTTGCAGTCCTGCGGCGAGGCGGCCACGCGATCCGCGGGCCGCGCGGTTACATCCCCGGGGCGCGCACGCATCCGTCGACCAGTGTCCGTTTCACGCGGTCGCGTTCGACCGCCGAATAGAAGTTCTCGAGATAGGAACGCGCCGATTTCCTGTAGCCGTCGCGCAGATCAGGCACGGCGTCGTACAACGCAAGAATCTCGCCTTTCTTCGCGCGGAACTTCTCCAGCACAGCTTCGAACTCGGCTTGAGAGCGGCACGGCCCGCGGTAGATGCGATCCCGGACGGTCGAGATGCCGAGCTTGGGATCGGGATTTGCGTACGGCGCGTCGACCAGGCCCGAGAAGTCGAAGTCGTACGGCACGGGATACATCACGCGCTTTTCCGTGACCATCAGCTTCACGTTGTGCAGCTTGATGATCGACACGTCGGTGTTCGCAATCATGTACTCGAACAGCGCCATCGTCGTCAGCGACTCCTGATCGAGGTCGCTGAAGAGCGTGCGCGGCAGCTCGACCGAGCGCGCGGCGGCGCGCTTCGCGACGTCGCCGTCGTCTTCGATGAACATGCCGTAGCGGGTCGTCAGCGTCCGGCCGGAGACGGCATCGACATACGCGACCTTCGCCAGGCGCGCGCGGAACGCGAGCGGCGACACCAGGCCATAGATGCGATACGGGACGTATTCGCGCAGAACGTGCTGCTCGAAGTCGTCGTTGTCGCGGCAGTGCGTGACCAGCTTCAGCGAGCTCTGCCCGGCGAAGACGCCGTCCACGTCTTTCCTGAAGTACACGCGCAGCGGCACCCAGGAGCAGCTGCCCTCCCGCAGGCGGAAGTGTCCGCGCGAAGACAGCTCGATCGGCACGGCCGGCACGTCCGCGCCGGCCGTCAGCGTCCCTGGAAAACGCTTCGCGCTGTTGACGGTGCGATCGTGGTTGATGGCTTTGAAATCCGCCTTGATGACCAGCAGCAGCGGATCGTTCGTCGAGAAGAGCGGCCGCTTCTCCGCCTCGTCTTTCCGCCGCAGCGCCGTCTCCGCATCGGGCCACGGCTCCGCGAGCTTGAGGTACGGGCTCTTCGCATCCTTCGGCTTCTTCGCCTGAGCGACGATCACGGCCGTCGCCGAGAGGACCGCCAGCGCCGCGCAGATGACACGGCGGATCATCGCGCCGCTCCCGACAGCACGTCGCGGCGATCCGTGTAGATGGCCGTCGTCACGCCGTTCGCCATTTCCAGCGCCGACGCGCGGCCCATCGGCACGTATGCCGGCTGCATGCCCGTGTCGATCAGGAAGACCTTTCCGCCCCATCGCTCGCGTATCCGGAAATCACGCGCCACCGTGTGACCGATCACGATCGCGCGCGCGTGCTGCCTGGCGAGAATCTGGTCGACGGCGCCGGCGAACTCGTCTTCGGATTCCTCGGCCAGGCCGCGGTACCACAGCGGGCCGTCGGGACGCGTGCCGAGCTGCGACAACGGATCGCGGCGGCTCTCGCTGAGCTCGGTCGTCAGCTGACGGTGAATCGTCTCGTTGATCGCATCGCAGGAGAGTTCCGCCACGGGCTGGCTGATGCCACCATGCACGAAGACTGTGTCGTTGATGTGAATGACGGCGGGCAGCGTGCGCAGCCATTTGCCGTACTTGCCGTTCTGGCCGAACGCAATCCGCATCTCGACGAAGCCGAGCGGCGGATCGGGTACCGACTCCTTCGCGGCTTTCGCGCGCTCCATGTACGCGTCGCGCAGCCGCGCGGAATCCGGCGAGACAAACGCCGAGTACTCGCCGGGCGTGACGTAGCGGACGTCGCCGAGCATCCGCATCACCTCGTGGTTGCCGAGCAGCATGTGGACCGCGCCGCCGGCCTTCGCGGCGTCCTTCGAGAGCCGCTCGATGAAGTCCAGCGCCTTCACCGAATCCGGTCCTCTGTCGACGACGTCCCCGAGCAGGACGAGGTGCGTGCGCGCGCCGGTCCAGCGCAGCTTGTCGTCGACCAGCGAGGCCGTCCGGAGAATTTCGACGAAGCGATCGTAGGCGCCGTGCACGTCGCCGACGGCGACGACGCGATCGACGCCGGTAAACTCGCACGCCGATCCCGCGGCGCGCAGCTCAGGCGATGCGGCGCCCGTCGCCAGGACGAGCGCCGCCGCGATCAGGACCCGTCGCAGCCGCGAGCGACTCATCACCCGCTACTTCTTCGCGATCGTCTCCAGAACGGCGATGTCGGCGACCGTCATCGCGTTCGTCTTGTCGTTGTAGGTGTAGCGCACGCGGACCTGATCGCCCGTGTGCACCATGTCCGGCACCGTCAGACCCGGCTTGCCGGCGGCCTTGTTTGCGGCCGTCTGCGCCGTCGAGCCTTTCGCCGTGATGTGCGTCTTCGCATCGACGGCGAACACGCCGGTGATCGACCCGTGTTCGACCGTCACCGAGTTGCCGGTGACCGCCTTGACGATGCCGATGAAGTTCTCGGCCCCCTGTGCCCACGCCCTGGCCCCCAAGAGTACGAACGCCGCGACGACAGCCATACACACGCTGCGCTTCATGGGATCCTCCTGAAACTGTGGTTGATGGACCGTGCGCACTATCGTGCGCGCCGATACGAAAAGCAATCAAAATCCGCCGATGCACCCTTCTGTCCGCGAAATGCGCGTGTACCCAGCAAATGAACGGGCCCCGCTCATGCCGATTTGATACACGAGGGAACTCCTCTAGACGGAATGTCGCGAATTCATTTGTAGTCGGTGTGGGTTTCCTGTAAGTACGTACCCCTCAAAACGCCAAATAAATCGGATTTCGGGCCCTTCGGTTCTTCTCGGAGGATTTGAACGTGAGAAGTCTGCTCCCCCGGCGGCTTTCCAGGTTTCTTGCGCCCGTTGCGCTTGCGCTCGCGGCGACGTGGTTCGGTGTCGCGCACGCGCAAATCGCGGGACGCAACGTCAATATGGTGTCGGGGACGACGCTGCCCGGAGGCGATCCATATCTCCAGCGGCAGAACGAGCCCTCGGGCGCCGTCTCGACGCGCAATCCGCTCCATCTGTTGAGCGGTGCGAACGATTACCGCACGGTCGACTTCCCCGGTCTTCCCGAAGATCTCAATCCCACCGGCGCCGCCGACGACGACATGGCCGCGGTCGGCGACGCGTGGCTCGGCGTCTTCAAGTCGTTCGATGGCGGATCCACGTGGCGCAGCAGCCTGATCCCCGGCTATCCGCAGGACGCGTCGCCGCTCGGGATGGCGTCGCCGCTGAAAGGATTCCAGGCGGGCGCGGACGCGACGGTGCGCGCCGGCACCAACGGCCTCTTCTATTACAGCGGCATCTACTTCAACCGCGGTGACGGCGGCCTCGGCGCCGTCGCGGTGTCGCGCTTCATCGACAACAACAACGCGTTCGCCAAAGCGGACGATCCGATTGCGTTCCTCGGGACGACGGTCGTCGAGCGGGGCACGAAGAAGCGGTTCATCGACAAGCCG
>DATNBT010000472.1:0-10176 GCA_035571855.1 Vicinamibacterales bacterium | reverse complement strand
CGATCGCGCCCGACCCGCTCAATGCCTGCAGACGCGCCTTCACGAGCGCCGTCGCCGCGTCGTCCAGCCCCGTGAACGGCTCGTCCATCAGCACGAGTTGCGGCTTGTGCAGCAGCGCCCGCTCGAGCGCGAGCCGCTGGCGCATGCCGCGCGAAAATCCGCCGACTTCGTCGTCCGCGCGCTCGCCCAGGCCCGCCGACTCGAGCGCCTCAGGCACGACGCGGGCCGCGTCCAGCCCGTACAGGGACGCGAAGAACTCCAGGTTCTGCCGCGCGGTGAGCTCAGGATAGAGGTACAGCTCGTGTGCCAGCAGCCCGATGCTCGCCCGCAGCTCCGCGCCGAGATCGCGGGCGGCCTTGCCGCCGTACAGCACCGAGCCGGACGTGGGCGCGACGAGCGTCGCGAGCATGCCGATGAGCGTGGATTTGCCGGCGCCGTTGGGACCGAGGAGACCGAGGATGTCGCCGGACCTGAGATCCAGGGACACATGCGAGACAGCCCGCCGCCGGCCGAAGTGCCGCGAGACGTCGACCAGACCTACTTCATTGATGATCATCAATAAAGTAGCGAATCATCAGGCCGAGGCAGCCGCGCCCGCGCGCTCGGGATCGTCGAGCGCGCCGTAGACGTGCTCGAGCTGCGCGACCAGTTCTTCGCGGCGGCGTTCAGACCGATCGTCGCGGCGCCCGGCGCGGCGCTCGCGTTCGAGCTTCACGAGCTCGCCGAACAGCTTCTCCCTGCGCGCGACGAGCCGCTTGCGGTCGGCCTCGTTCGTCGTGTCCTTCTGCCTGCGTGTGCCCGCCCAGACGCCGGCCAGGACGACGACGCCGGCGAGCGTGAGCGCGGTGTACCGCGGCGCCGTGCTGTGATGCGGGATGTCGGTCAGATGCAGCTCGATCGGCTTGCCCGCGGCAATCGCACCGCCCATCGCGCCAATCACCGTCTCGCCGTTGTTCGGAAAATCCTGCTGGCGCTCGATCGTCGGCGACTCGAGCTTCGTGTCGCCGACCTTCCGCACGAGGATCGTCAGCCGATCGAGCGACGCCGGAAACGTCTGCGTCAGATCGAGCGAGCCGGTGTCGGTCGGCATCTCCGCGACGATCTGCATCGTCGTCTTTCCCGGCGGCACCGGACCGGCGAGGCTCACGTGCGCGCCGTTGTTGCGGGCGATCGGCGAGGAGCCGTCGAGGATCGTCGTGCTCTGCGCGCCTTTCGGCATGTCGAACGCGAACGGCGGATCCGGATTCACCGGGTTCGTGTTGTTGTTGAACAGCTCGAGGATGTAATAGACCGAGACGAAGTCGTCGCCGGGCTCGAGCACGATCCGCGAGTTGTCGCTCAGCGTGATCGTGCCCTTGACGGCCGGCGCTTCGGGGGCCGGCGACTTTGCTGCCGGGGCGTTCTTATCCGTGGCGACCAGCATCAGCCGGATGCCGCCCTCACCCGGCACCTGGAAGTCCTGCGACTCGAGGTGCTCGCCGTCGACATCCGCCGTCGCCTTCACCGCTTCGCCGCGCGGCAGCTTGTCGAACTGCGCGCGTCCCGCATCGTCGGTGTTGGCTTTGAGCACGCGTCCGTTGGCGAAGTGGAGCTCGACGAGGTGGCTCGCGATGTTGTTGGACAGCTGTCCGCGAATCAGCCGGACCGAGATGCTGCCCGAGGGCAGATCATCCACGGGACGCGGAATGCCCGACATCATCTTGGGGTCGGGCATCTGAAACTGTGCGGACAGCGTCGCGGCGAATGCCAGGCTGAGTATTGCCATCCAGCCTATCCCGCCCTTCCAGCCCCTCCTGCCTCTCGTCACAGCTTCGTCCCACACTGCTTGCAGAACTTCGCGTCGACGTCACGCGCAGCGCCACACGCGGCGCAGAATCGCGCGGCCTCTTCTACCGGCCCTGCCTGCCCCGCCTGTCCGATTCGCCTCTGAAGCTCTTCTTCCACCTGCGCTCGATAGCCGCCGCCCGCATCGAGCTGCCGGATGAGACGCGCCGCGCGGGCGCGGAGGCGTGCCGACATCTCGTCGAAGTCGCCGGTGGACAGCTTCCCCATCGCCTTGTCGAATTCCAGCTCCTTGATCGACCGCAGGACGAGCATCTTCTCGCGGTCGAGCGCCGCGCGCGTCCGCTGGCCGATCATCTGCGTGCGATCGTCGTCGCCGAACACCAGCGGACGGACGGTCCGCAGGACCGCGATGCCGACGATGGTCGTCGCCGCCATCAGGACGCTGACGAGCACGATGGCCGAGATGCTCTGGCCGCGGGCCATGAACGTCGCGACCGTCGCGCACACGAGCCCTGCGAGCACGAAGAATTGCCAGGCCTGGAGCCCGCCGTCCGCCTGAAGACGGACACTGCCGTCGTCGTTCGTGGAGTCCGGCTTCAGCCGGACGTCGTGATCAGTCAAGGTTTCTGAGCTCGTCGTCGAGCCGCTCGCTCATCGCGGCGTCTTCGGCGGGTTTTGATGACGCGGGCTCGTCGTGCGAGTGCTTCGACCACTTCATCGCGACAAACGCGACGCCGAACACCCCGACGCCGCCCAGAAGATACGGGAAGATCCACGCGACGCGGTTGAACCCGCGATCGATCGGCATCGCCAGGAACTGCTCGCCGCCGTACTTCTGAATCCACTCGCTGATGATCTGATCGTGGCCCTTGCCGGCGTCGATGTCCGCCTTCAGGTCCTCGCGCATCCCCGCCGCATACCCGCAGATGCACTTCGAGAGCGGCTCGTGCGCGCAGCCGCCGCAGATGCAGGAGATCTCGTTGCGCATCTTCTTCTCGAGATCGGTCGACGGCTCGGTCATCGATCCCGGAAGCGTCATGTGCTGCGCCGACGCCGTGCGGGGCGCGCCAAGCAGCATCGCGGCGATCAGCAGCGCGATGGTCGTCGTGGCGGCGGCTTCCGGCGCGGCGACCTTCGCCATCGCGAACGAGAACGTGCTTTCGGGCATCAGCGCGATCAGCGTGCCGATTCCGAGCATGCTGAAGCCGAACCACACCCAGTTCACCAGCGGGTTGACGACGACGTTGAGGCTCATCGCCTGCGTGCCGAGATCGAAGGACGCCATCACGAGGTAGAGATCCTCGCCGGGCATCCGCCGGATCGCGGCGTCGGTGCGCGGCGGCTCCTGCTGATGCTTCCGGAACAGCTGCTTCGCCGGATACATCGTGTCGATCTGCTTGCCGCCCTTGAAGACGCTGATGTAGCCGACGACCGACTGCTTCTGATCGTCCTCGAAGACTTTGACCTTGTCGTTGCGCACCGTGTACGCGCCGACCGTCATCGACTCGCCGGACTGCAGCAGCTTCGTCACGTCGCGCTTGTACGCGTTGCCCGCGAAGCCGAGGAAGATGAGCACGATGCCGACGTGGACGATGTAGCCGCCGTAGCGCCGCTTGTTGCGCGCGACGAGGCCGATGAGCGCGGTCGCCACGTCAGTCCCGGTGTTCTTGCGGCGCACCATCGCGCCGCGCCAGAACTCCTGAAGAATCGTCGTGAACACGAACGCGCACAGCCCGAAACACGTCAGCGCGGCCCACTGCGTGATGTGGAACGCCACGAGCGTGCCGACGGTGACGGCGAGCGCGCCGACCGGCCACGCGAAGGTGTGGATGAGGTTGTCGACCGTCGACTTCCGCCACGCGAGCATCGGCCCGAGTCCCGTGAGGAACAGCAGCACGAGGCCGATGGGGAGCATCCACTTGTTGAAGAACGGCGGCCCCACCGTCATGCGGGTGCCGGTCACCGCTTCGCTCAGCGTCGGGAACATCGTCGCGAACGCGACGAAGAACGCGCAGAACAGCAGGATCCAGTTGTTGGCCAGGAACGCCGCTTCGCGCGACACCCACGAGTCGAGCTCCGCGCGCGCTTTCAGCAGCGGCAGCCGGTAGATCACCATGCCGAAGCTGAAGACGAGGATCACGACCATGAAGCCGGAAAAGAGCCGCGCGAGCTGCGGGTCGTCGCCGAACGCGTGCACCGACGCGACGACGCCCGACCGCGTGAGGAACGTGCCGAAGATCGTGAGGAAGAACGTCAGGATGACGAGCGTGACGTTCCAGACACGCAGCATCTGGCGCCGCTCCTGCACCATGACCGAATGCAGGAACGCGGTCGCCGTGAACCACGGCAGCACCGCGGCGTTCTCCACCGGATCCCAGCCCCAGTAGCCGCCCCACGCGAGCACTTCGTACGCCCAGATCATCCCGAGCATCAGGCCGAACGAGAGGAACAGCCACGCGACCATCGTCCAGCGGCGGACGGCGCGCAGCCACGAGTCGTCGAGGTTGCCGGTGATGAGCGCCGCCAGGCCGAACGCGAACGGGATCGTCATGCCGACGAAGCCCGTGTAGAGCGACGGCGGATGGATCGCCATCCAGTAGTTCTGCAGCAGCGGATTGAGCCCCGTGCCGTCGGTCGGAGGATTCGTCACGAACGTCGTGAACGGGTTCTTGTGCACCACCATCAGGTAGAGGAAGAAGCCCTCCACCGTCGAAATCGTGGCGACGACGTACGGGATCAGCTCGCGATGGCGTTCCTTGTTCACCCACACCGCCACCGATCCGAAGATCGACAGCAGGAACACCCAGAACATGATCGAGCCGTTCAGCCCGCCCCAGTACGACGTGAGCTTGTAGAAGAACGGCTGCGCCGACTCCGATTCCTGCGCGACGTAGCGGATCGTGAAGTCGTCGGTGAGAAACGCGTTGATGATGACGGCCGTGGCGGCCGCCATGAGCGCGGCGACGAGATACTGCGCGCCGATGCCGCTTTCAATCAGCCGCCGCGAACCGCGGCGCGCGCCGACGACCGAGGCGACCGCCGCGTACGCGCAGATGACGAACGAGCTGAGAAGGAGGAACGTTCCGAGATTGGCCATTTAGGATCCGGCCGGAGCGCCGCCGGCGGCCTCGTACTTCGAGGGGCACTTGGCGATGACGCCGTTCGGCTCGGTGTGGAAGCCGCCGTCTTTCGTGAGCTCACCTTTCAGCACGACCTCGGCTTCGCCCTTGAACGTGTCGGGGACGATGCCGGTGTAGCTGATCGTCATCACGTGGCCGGGCTCGCCCGATCGGATCGGGTTGTTCTGAACCTTGAAGTAGTACTCGAGCGTGTTCGGTTTGTTCAGAATCGATCCCGGGATGACGTAGCCGTGGAGCTGCAGCTTCTTGCCTTCGAGCTGATCGTGTTGCGCGACGACCTCGTCGACATGCTTGAAGTATTCGGCGCCCTCGCGCAGCGTCGTCCACATCATGAAGCCGAAAGCCGACGCGAGTACAACCACGGTCAGCGCGATCTTGATAGATCTCTGTGTCATAAGGACTTCTGGGATAGATTATCCCTTCGATACAACTTCGCGCAACACAGCCGCAACCGCCTCGACCGGCAGTCCCACGACATTTGCATAGGATCCGTCGATGCGCGGGATGAAGCGCGACGCCAGGCCCTGCACCGCGTAACCGCCTGCTTTATCACGACCTTCCCCGCTGCCGACATACCAGCGGACGTCGTCGTCCGTGAGTGCCGTCATATAGACGCGCGTCGTCTCGATACGTCCCCACTCGGCGGTCGAGGTGCGGAGGCTGATGCCCGTCAGCACCTCATGCGCGCGTCCCGACAGTTTTCGCAGCATCCGCGCGCCGTCGCCGTCATCGGCCGGCTTGCCGAGGATCTCGCCGTCGACGACGACCGTCGTGTCGGCGCCGAGGACGATGACGTCGTGGACGGCGGCGCGCTCGGGGCCGCCGCAGGTCTGCGCGCGCGCGGCGAAGCGTTGCATCGCCGCGGCGGACTTCTCGCGCGCCAGCCGCGCGACGTACGCGGCGGGCGTCTCGCCGGCGTGCACGCGTTCGTCGAGATCGACGGAGAGGACGTCGAAGTCGTATCCCGCGGCCCGCAGCAGATCCGCGCGCCGCGGAGACGCCGACGCAAGAACGAGTCTCACCGGATCACCAAATCACCCAATGATAAACTCGTTGACCGTGAGGCCGTTGACGTCTGCGCTTCCCGGCGCCCTCGCCGAACTCCTGAAAGGCGCGCCGCTGTCGGACGGCAAAGTGTCGTTTGCGTGGCGCGCGGCCGTCGGCCCGGCGCTCGAACGCGAGACGCGCGTGAAGCTCGAGAACCATATCCTGATCGTGGACGCCGCCAGCGGGCAGTGGGCGCGCGAAGTCCGCCGGTCCTCGTCGATCATCCTCAATCGCCTGCAGACCCTGCTCGGCTCCGGTGTCGTCACCAGCATCTCGGTGCGGCAACGTGCGTGAGACGGTCATCGTCTCCGCGGTTCGTACGCCTACAGGCAGGTTTCTCGGCGCGCTGAAGTCGTTCTCCGCCACGCAGCTCGGCGCGCTCGTCGTCGCCGACGCCGTCCGGCGCGCGTCGATCGATCCCGCCGTCGTCGACGAATGCATCATGGGCAACGTCGTCTCGGCCGGCCTCGGACAGAATCCGGCACGCCAGGCCGCGCTTCGCGGCGGGCTGCACGACGAAGTCGCCGCGCTCACCGTCAACAAAGTCTGCGGATCCGGCTTGAAGGCCGTCATGCTCGCGGACCAGGCGATTCGCACCGGCGACATCGACGTCGCCGTCGCCGGCGGTATGGAGTCCATGAGCAACTGCCCGTATCTCGTGCCTCGAGTGCGCGAGGGTCTTCGCCTCGGGAACGGCGACATCATCGACTCGATGATCAACGACGGCCTGTGGTGCGCGTTCGAAAACGTCCACATGGGAAATGCCGGCGAGGTCGTCGCCGACTGTTACAAGGTGTCGCGCGCGGATCAGGACGCGTACGCCGCGCTCAGCCATCAGAAAGCCGCGAAGGCGGATTTCAGAGAAGAAATGCTGCCTGTCACGGTGAAATCGAAGACGGGCGATCTCGTCGTCGATCGTGATGAAGCCGTGCGCCCCGACACGACGGCCGAGGCGCTCGCCGCGCTGAAGCCGGCGTTCAGGAAGGACGGCTCGGTCACCGCCGGAAACGCGCCCGGCGTCAACGACGGCGCGTCTGCGCTCGTGCTGATGTCGTCCGATCGCGCACAGGAACTCGGCGCGGCTCCCCTCGCGCGCATCGTCGGCCAGGCGGCGAGCGGCATCGCGCCGAAGATGGTGCTGATGACGCCGGTCGAGGCCGTCCGGCGGCTCATGAAGAAGATCGGCTGGCGCCTCGAAGACGTCGATCTCTTCGAACTCAACGAAGCGTTCTCGGTCCAGGCCGTCGCCGTGATCGGCGAGCTCGGACTCGATTCCCGGAAGGTGAACGTCAACGGCGGCGCCGTCGCGCTCGGCCACGCGATCGGATCGAGCGGCAGCCGCATCCTCACGACGCTGGTCTACGCCATGAAGCAGCGCAATGCCCGACGCGGCGTCGCGACGCTCTGCATGGGCGGCGGCAACGGTCTGGCCCTTGCGATCGAGCGGCAATGAATTTCGGCATTTCAGCATCTGGTCGTTTAGTCATTGACCCGCTGACCAGATGACCAGATGACCAGATGACCAGATGACTCAATCCATCAAGACAGTGGGCGTCGTCGGCGCGGGGACGATGGGGAACGGGATTGCGCAGTCGTTCGCGCAGGCGGGATTCGGCGTCCGGCTGGTCGACGTCGCGCCCGCGATGCTCGACCGCGCGCGGACGACCATCGACAGAAGCCTCGGCAAGTTCGTCGAGAAGGGCACGCTGAGCACAGCGGAAAAGGATGCCGTGCTCGCACGGCTGTCGACGCAGACCTCGCTGTCCGCGCTGGCCGACGCCGACTACATCGTCGAAGCGATAGTCGAAGACGCGGGCGCGAAACGGTCGCTCTTCGCCGAGCTCGATTCAATCGCGAAGCCCGACGTCATCCTCGCCTCCAACACTTCGTCGATCCCGATCGCGACGCTCGCGGCCGCGACGAGACGCGCCGACCGGGTCCTGGGCATGCACTTCATGAACCCGGTGCCGCTGATGGTGCTCGTCGAAGTGATTCGCGGCGCGCAGACGTCGGATGCGTCGATGCGCGTGGCCTTCGAGCTCTGCACCGGGCTCGGCAAGACGGCCGTGGAATCCGCCGACCGTCCCGGCTTCATCGCCAATCGCGTATTGATGCCGATGATCAACGAGGCGATCTACGCGGTCCACGAGCGCGTCGGCACGCCGGAGGCGATCGACACGGTGATGAAGCTGGGCATGAATCACCCGATGGGACCGCTGACGCTTGCCGACTTCATCGGCCTCGACGTCTGCCTGGCGATTCTGCGCGTGCTGCGTGAGGGCTTCGACGATCCGAAATACACGCCGTGTCCGCTGCTCGTCGACATGGTTGCCGCCGGCAGGCTCGGACGGAAGTCCGGAGAGGGCTTCTATAAGTACTGATGGCGGATCCGCACATCGGCATTGTCGGCGTGTCGGCGGAAGGGGCCGCGCTCTGCTACAAGACGATCTGTCTCGAAGGCGACGCGCACGGGCTCGGCCAGTACGATCACCCCGACGTCACGATGCACACGCACTCGCTCGGGAAGTACATGGCGTGCATCTACCGCAACGACTGGAGCGGCGTGGCGGCGCTGATGCTGTCCTCGGCACAGACGCTCGCCCGGGCCGGCGCGACGTTTCTCATCTGCCCCGACAACACGGTGCATCAGGCCTTCGATGACGTTGCAAAGCAGTCGCCGCTGCCCTGGCTGCACATCGCCGACGTCGTCGGCGACGAAGCAGCGCGGCGTGGTTTCACCAAGCTCGCGCTGACCGGCACGAAGTATCTGGTGCAGAGCGACGTGTATCCGTCACGCCTGACGGCGCGCGGGATTGGGTTTCAACGACCGGGCGCCGACGAACGCGAAGAGATCAACCGCATCATCTTCGACGAGCTGCAGTACGCGGTGCTGAAACCCGAAGCGGTCGCGTCGTTTCAGCGGGCGATCGCGCGGATGAAGCACGATGGCTGCGATGCGGTCGTGCTCGGCTGCACCGAGATTCCGCTGCTGATGAACGACGGCAACTCGCCGTTGCCGACGCTCGATTCCACCCGACTGCTCGCTCGAGCGGCACTTCGTGCCGCGGTGAGCCCTCAGCCCTAAGCCCTCAACCCTAGGTTCATTCGCCCCGTGACCTGTCCTGTCATCTCGATCGCGATAATTCCAATCAAGCAAGCGTGAAGGGTCGCAATTCCTGCGACTTCGCGCGATAGGAGGCGAAAGTCTCCAGACGTGCAAGTGACTGACTGTAAGCGTCTTGGGCAGTTGCCTGCACGTTTTTGCCGTTGACTTTCGCCCGGCACGACTCTAGAATGAGCGCGCCTCAAAGGAGCACCCAATTTATGCCGCCAACACTCGTTGAACGCGACGACCGGATGGACCGCGAACGCATGAAAGCCGTCGACCTGGCGATGGGCCAGATCGAAAAACAGTTCGGCAAGGGCGCCATCATGCGCCTGGGGCAGAAGGGCGCCATCCAGCCGATCGACGTCATCTCGACCGGCGCGATCAGCATCGACTACGCGCTCGGCATCGGCGGCGTCCCGCGCGGACGTGTCATCGAGATCTTCGGACCGGAATCCTCGGGCAAGACGACGCTGTCGCTGCAGGTGATTGCCGAGGCGCAGCGGGCGGGCGGCACGGCGGCGTTCGTGGACGCCGAGCATGCCCTCGACGCGGCCTACGCGCAGAAGCTGGGCGTGGACGTCGACAACCTGCTCGTGGCGCAGCCCGACAACGGCGAACAGGCGCTCGAGATCGTCGAAGTGCTGATTCGCAGCAACGGCGTGGACGTCGTCGTCGTCGACTCGGTCGCCGCGCTCGTGCCGAAGGCGGAAATCGAAGGCGAGATGGGCGAAGCGCAGATGGGCCTGCAGGCGCGGCTCATGTCGCAGGCGCTGCGAAAGCTCACCGGCGCCGTGTCGCGTTCGAAGACCTGTCTGGTTTTCATCAACCAGCTGCGCGAGAAGATCGGCGTCATGTTCGGCAACCCCGAAACGACGACCGGCGGCCGCGCGCTGAAGTTCTACTCGTCGGTCCGCATCGACATCCGCCGCATCGCCAGCATCAAGGACGGCGACGTCGTCGTCGGCGGCCGGACGCGCGTGAAGATCGTCAAGAACAAAGTCGCGCCGCCGTTCCGCGAGGCCGAGTTCGACGTGATGTACGGCGAAGGCATCTCCAAGGAAGGCGATCTGCTGGATCTCGCGGTGGACAAGAAGA
>DATNBT010000471.1:0-13435 GCA_035571855.1 Vicinamibacterales bacterium | reverse complement strand
CTCGAGCGTGTTCAACATCCTCGGCGTGGACAACAACCATCCGAGCCTGGTGACGAACGACATCGTCGTGCGCAACAACCTGTTCTACGACGTCAGCAGCGCGACGTACGCCGGCACCGGCCGGTTCGTCCTGATGACCGGCGGTCCCCAGAACATCACGTTCGATCACAACACGGTCTTCAACGACGGAGGGAGCGACGTGTATGCGGACTCGGGTCCGGTGACCGGGTTCACGTTCACCAACAACATCATGCAGAACAACGCGTGGGCGATCATCGGCGGCAACGCCGGGCCCGGCAACAGCACGGTGACGATGTATTTCTCCACCGGCGGCCTGCTGCAGGACAACATCATCGCCGGCGCGCCGGCCTCGTCGTATCCGAGCGGCAACTTCTATCCGGCGAGCATGAGCGACGTCGGGTTCGTCGATCTCGCGGGCGGCAACTACCGGCTGTCGTCGTCGAGCTCCTACCGCGGAGCGGCGACCGACGGCGCGGATGTCGGCGCGAACGTCGATGCGATCGCCGCGGCGACGGGAACGATCCGCTAGGACGGCCGGGGCACCTCTGAGAGCGACACCGGGCGCGGCGCAGCGTCCGGTGTCGCCGCTCCGGCGGATTCCGCGCTGACGCGGCGCTTCAACTTCAGGAACGGCCTCTCCACCAGCCGGTAGGACATCCCCGCACACGCCAGCGCCATCAGCACATTCAGCGGAAACGTCTGCAGGATCGACGCGGGCGTCCTGAACTGAATCAGGAACAACTCCTGCCAGAGATAGAGCGAGTAACTGAGGACGCCGATGCCCGCCATCACACGCGTGTTCAGGACGCGGCCGAGCGGCAGCGACGGCCGCTCGACGTAACGCACCATCAGCATCGCGATCAGGACGTTCATCGCGGGAATGCAGAACAGCCAGAAGAGTTTCGGATGGTCCGTCTGCTTGTTCGCGATCCAGATGACCGCGAAGGCGAGAGGGACGAACCGGCTGAACACGATCCGCCGGAACCACGCGGCGCGCCGGAGGTCCGGCAGCAGGAGCGCCGTGAGGCAGCCGGTGGCGAGCGCATCGCAGACGGTTTCGAACGCCGTCGGGACGTAGTCGATGTAGCCGGGCACGATCGCGGGCATCACGACCCGCAGGATCGGCACGCACACCAGGACGGCGGCCAGCACGCGGCGTCCGCTGACGACGGCGAGCGACGCGAACGTCAGCGGCCAGATCAGATAGAACTGCTCTTCCACCGCCAGCGACCACAGATGGCGCAGCGAGAAGTTGGGAGAGATGCCGCGATAGTTGAACGTGTACGTGACGGCCTGCAGGAAGTCGCGGCGATCGAGCGTCGCGAAGCCGGTCCGGCTCAGCAGGACGGCGGCCGCGAGAAAGACGAAGAAGGCGGGAAAGATCCTGAGCGCGCGGCGGATGTAGAACGCGGTCAGGCTCACGGCGCCGGTCCTCTGCCGCTCGTCCGCGAGCAGGCCCGTGATCAGGAATCCGGAAATCACGAAGAACGTGCGGACGCCGAGGTTGCCGAGATCGCCCGCCCGGGCGATGGTCGCAAAGGACAAAAAGCCGCGGGATCCGGCGAGATGACCGATCAGGACGAGGATGATGGACAGCGCCCGCAAGCCATCCAGGGACGGCAACCGGCGCGAGCTCAACCGGGGTGTCGAGCGTTGCATACCGTCGCCGTCGAGATGCAACGCGAATGCCTGAGCATTACGACTGCCGGCCACGCATGAGCTGGGACGCCCGCACAGGGGCGTGCGGGCGGAACCGCACAAGCGAAATCACGCCGGCGACGATCGCCAGGACGACGATCGCCGCCACCACCTTCTCGACCGTCTCCGAATCGATCAGAGTCAACGCGTACCCGCCGTAGCGGAGCCCGAGCAGCGCTTCGACGCCGAATCGGAGCACGCGGCACGCCGCGAGCGTCACGAAGAACTTCCGTCTGTCCACTCTCGCCGCGCCTGCGCTCAGCACGAAGAGACTGAACGGAAACGGCGGCGGCATCAGGTCGAGCGCCGCCAGCGTGACCGCGCTGCCCTTCAGCCGCCTCTGCACGCGCTCGAGCCACGCCGGCGGGCAGAAATGCTTCACTCCGGCTTCTCCGATCTTCGCGCCCGTCCAGTACGTCAGCGCCGCGCCGGCGAGTGAACCCGCGGTCGCGAGCCCGGGCGTCAGCCAGAAATACAGGCCGCCCCGCGAGGCCAGCAGCACGACGACGGCGTCGATGCCGAGCGGCAGCGTGAAGAAGAACGTCGAGTCCAGCGCGGCCAGCAGCACGACGCCCGGCAGCGACACGAAGAAATGAACGAAGCCGTGAATCATCCGCGCATCGTGATGAACATGGCCGCAGCGGCCGCGGTCATCACGCCCGTGCCCGCCCAGCCCAGGATGAGCAGGCGGCGCGTCAACGTGAAGTGCCCCATCACCGAACGCCGGTTCGCGAGCAGCATGATCGTGATCATGATCGGGGGGCTCGCGACGCCGTTGATCACGGCCGCCCAGAACAGCGCGGCGATCGGGTTCACGCGCAGCAGATTCAGCGCCATCCCCGCGGCCATCATCCCCGCGATGACGAGGTAGAAGGCCGGCGCCTTTGACGGCGTCTTCTCGAGGCCGATCGGCCAGCGCATCGCCTCGCCGACCGCGTAGGCGCTCGAGCCGGCGAGCACCGGCAGCGCCAGCAGGCCCGTGCCGATGATGCCGATGCTGAAGAGCAGGTGCGCGAAGCGTCCGGCAATCGGCTGCAGCGCTTCGGCCGCCTGCTGCGTCGTCTGGATGTTGAAGACGCCGTGCGCGTGAAAGACGACGGCGGCGGTGAGAATCACCGAGAACGACACGAGGTTGGAGATGCCCATGCCGAACCACGTATCCAGCCTCATGCGGCCGAGCTGATACTTGCTCTGCTCGGGCGCTTTGTTCAGCGGCTGCTCCCACGGATCGATCTGCTGGTCCTCGACTTCTTCGGACGCCTGCCAGAAGAAAAGATACGGACTGATCGTCGTGCCGAAGATGGCGACGAAGACCATCAGCCACGGCCGCGACCATTCCGCGTGCGGCACGAAGGTGTTCGCGAGCACGTCGGTCCACGGAATGCGCACGACGAACGCGATCCCGATATACGCGAACACCGCCAGGCACAGCCACTTCAGATACGGCACGTACCGGTGATACGGGACGAAGATCTGGAGCCCCGTGCTGACGACGCCGAAGAGCGCGACATATATAAGGAACCGCCCCCCGGCGAGCAGCCGCAGAGACGAGGCCATCGCGCCGATGTCGGCCGCGATGTTGATCGAGTTGGCGACGAGCAGCACGGCCACCACGACGATCAGGACGGGCTTGACCGCATGGGTGCGGAGATTGGCGGCAAGCCCTCGCCCGGTAACGATGCCGATGCGGGCGCTGATCTCCTGAATGCCGCCCATCAGGGGATACGAGAACAGCATCGTCCACAACAGGCCGAGACCGAAGAGGCTCCCGGCCTGCGTGTATGTCGCGATGCCGCTGGGATCGTCGTCGGACGCGCCGGTGATCAGGCCCGGGCCGAGCCGCTCAAGAAGGCCGCGCCGGGTTTTCGAGCGCGCCGTCCGGCTCGACGCCGTCGTCGTCGAGCTCATCGGACTCGCTTTCGGAGTCCATGCCGTCCGGGGCGAGGTCGTTGCCGACGGGGGTTCGGTCGCTTCGCGACGTTTCGTCATGGGGCGGCTGTTCCCTCTCTGCCATTCCACACCTCATTCGTAAAGAGGTGCATGGGGAGTACCACCGGTACCCTGATTGCACCGCACCTCGCACTGGAGGTCTCACTCACATGAAAACTGTACTGTTCGCAGGTGTGGCATTCGCGTTCGCGGCGTCCGCGGTCGCGCAACAGACGACGAAGCAGCAGACTCAGCCGCGTCCCGAAACGCAGTCACAGGTGGCTCCTGGACACAACGATCGGACGCCGGCGTTCACCTCGTCGGGCTCCGAAGACATCGAGTTCATCCTCGACGCGGCCAAAGGCGGCGCCGCGGAGGTCGAGCTCGGCAGGCTGGCCGCCGATCACGCGAAGAACGAGGAAGTGAAGAAGTTCGCGCAGCGCATGGTCGACGATCATTCGAAAGCGAACGACGAGCTGAAGTCCATCGCGCAGGCGCGGGGCATCCGGCTGCCGGAAGAGACCGACGCGCAGCACAAGGCGACGATGAAGCGCCTCGAGAAGCTGAATGGCGCCGCGTTCGACCGGGCGTACATGCAGATGATGGTCGGCGACCACGTGAAGGACGTGAACGAATTCAAGAAAGAGTCGAACGCCGGGAAGGACTCGCAGGTGAAGTCGTTCGCGGCGAGCACGCTGCCGACGCTCGAAGAGCATCTGCAGCAGGCTCGGATGGCGAGGAAGGCCGCGACCTCGACGGCCGCGGCCGGTAACTAGCTAGAAGCGGAACAGGACGCCGATTGAGGCGCTGTTGAAGCTGAAATGGCCGGCGCCGAGTCCAATGACGTTGGTGCCGGTCTCCTGGAAGTTCCGGAAGTACCGGTAGTCGAAGCGCAGGCCGACGTTGTCCGAGAAGTAGCCCATCACGCCGACGCCCGCGTCCCACCCGAAGTCGTTCTCGGTGAAGTTGCCGACGTTGGTGACGGTCTTGATGTTCTGGTTGATGTAGCCGACGCCGAGCGCCGCGTACGGCCGGATGCCGCCGCCCTTCTGTCCGCCGATCGGCGCGCCGACGATGAGATTCGTCATCAGCGTGACGACGCGCGAGCTGTCCCACTGGCCGCCGTGACCGAAGAAGTCGGGGGACCACTTGAAGTCTTCCTCGACGCCGATGACGCCCTTGCCCATCCAGCCGGCGGCGACGCCCCAGTTGATCTTGCTGCCGGCGGACGCGGGCGCGGAGGCCGCGGTGCTGGCGTTGCTCACCAGCGTGCCGCCGGCCTGTCCGCCGAAGTTGACGCCCACGGTGGGGCTGATGAATCCGTCGGCGCGGGCCGGCGCCGCGGTAAAGAGCAAAGCAGTGGCTGACAGGATGGCGAATCCGTAGACGGGTCTCATGGTCGTGTCTCCTCGAGTAGGCGCGTTCAGCGCGTGTTTTTCAGTTCGGGGGTCTTCACTTGCGGGACGTCGATGCCGAGCGCGGTCGCGAGATCGATCTGGTGTTCCTGCTCGTTTGCGAGAATCTTGCGAATCTCCTCGGCCATCGCGTACTCACCGATCGTTTCGCACTGACGGATGCGGATGCGGTAGTTCCCGATGGTTTCGGTTTCGGCCTCGAGATCGAAGCGAAGCATGTCTTCCGCTTTCTCCGACAGCTTCACGGGCAGGGGTTCGGCATTGGGCATGCCACCGAGGTAGTCGATCTGCTTCGCGATGGTCACCGCATGGCCAAGCTCCTGCTTCGCGTGCGCCTCGAGTTCCTTCGCGATGGCCATGTAGGCCGCGCCCTTCAGCGTCTGCGAATAAATGACATATCCGATGATCGCCTGATATTCCCGGGACAGGTCGTCGTTGAGATCGGCGATCAGCTTCTCTCTGTCGGTCGCGTCTGCCATCTGTCTCTCCCTTTCGTGTCGCACCCGCAACAAATTGCAAGGAGATTGCCACCGGAATCGCGGCCTCTTCCGTGAGCGCGACGCATGGACGCGATGGCACCGGCAATGCAGACGAAACGCCGGGGTGCGCGCATGAACGAACTGGAATCGGCACAGGGACCGAGCATGGCGGCGATGGCCGCAGGCGCCGCGATCGGCGCGGCAGCAATCTGGGTACTGCGAACCGACCAGGGCCGGCGATTCTTCGATCAGACAATCACGCTGCTCGAAGACTTCGCGCGGGAGTGCGCGCGGTTCCAGCAGGCGGCCACGCGCGCACAGAGCGCCGTGTCCGAAGGCTGGCAGGCCGTCAAGGGCTCAACTACGAGCAGCACAGGAGGGGGACGTGAGACAGTTTTCTGACGACACGAACTACGACAACGGCAGTTCGACCGGCGCTTTCTTCACAGGCCTGTTCGCGGGCGCGGTGATCGGAGCGGGACTGGGGCTCTGGTTCGCGCCGAAGTCCGGCCAGGAGATGCGCGAGCACATCACCGACACGGCGAAGGACATGGGCCAGCGCGTGGGCAAGACGGTGAACGACCTCGCCGACCGCGGCCGCGAGTACTTCGATCGCGCGCGTGAGGTCATGAACACGGCGCAGGAGCAGGCGGGCAACCTCGCGAACGAAGCGAGCAAGGCCGCCGGCAGCTTCGCCAGCGAGGCGAGCAAGGCCGCCGGCAACGTGGCGAGCGCGACCCGCCGCGGTCCGCAGAACATGGCCCCCGCGGGTGGCACCGAGAGGAGCTAGGCCATGCTCTGGACCATCTTCGTCGTCCTGCTGATCATGTGGATGCTCGGCATGGCGACGTCGTACACGCTCGGCGGGTTCATTCACATCCTGCTGCTGCTCGCCATCGCGTCGATCCTGATCCAGATCATTCAGGGACGCCGACCCGCGTGAGTGTCGCCGGGCGCGACTTCCATGTTCGTGCCCGGCGCGATCCCCCGCCGGCGCCCCGTCCGGCGCCGGCGTCCTCCGGCCTCGCCCTCTCCGTCAGAAGCTACGCGCTCACGATCATCGCGGCCACGTGCATCATCGGGATGATCTGGCTCGGCAAGGCCGTGCTGGTCCCGCTGCTCCTGTCGATTCTGATTTCACACGCGCTCGAACCGGCCGTCGCGTCGCTGTCGCGGCTGCGCGTGCCGCGCGCGGTCGCCGTCTTCGTCGTCCTCAACAGCGTCGTCGTCGGCGCCGGCTACGGCGTGTACGCGCTCGGCGTACCGGTGTCGACGTTCATCGATCAGATGCCGTCGCAGGCGCAGCGGCTCCGCATGGCGCTCGAAAAACGCACGCGCGAGGGCGACAGCCCGATCGATCGCGTGCAGCAGGCGGCCAACGAACTGGAACGCGCCGCGACGTCGGCGTCCAAGCCCGCGCCGGCGCCGGCCGGCGTGCAGCGCGTCCGCATCGAGGAGCCGCCGCTGCAGCTCCGCGACCTGGCGTGGCGCGGCTCGCGCGGACTGATCGAGTTCCTCGCTGAAGTCGCCGTCGTCTTCTTTCTGACGTACTACCTGATGCTCGCCGGTGACTTCTACCGCCGCAAGATCGCGAGCATCGCCGGACCGCATCTCGGCCGGAAGCGGCTGGCGCTGCACATCATGCAGGACGTCGACGATCAGATCAGGCGCTTCCTCGTCGCGCGCCTGGTGATCAGCCTCATCGTCGCGGTCGCGACGGGCGGATCGCTCGCGCTGCTCGGCATGAAGCAGGCGGTGATGTGGGGCATCGTCGCCGGCGTGCTCAACGTGATCCCGTACATCGGACCGCTCGCCGCGATTGCCGCCATCGCGATTGCCGCCTTCGCGCAGTTCGGGGACCTGACGCAGACCGGCCTCGTCGCCGGCGCGGCGGCCATCGTCGCGTTCATCGAAGGCAACGTCATCACGCCGCGGCTCACCAGCCGCGCGGGCAGGATGAATGCGGTCGCGACGTTCGCCGGGATTCTCTTCTGGGGCTGGCTGTGGGGCGTGTGGGGAATGCTGCTCGCCGTCCCGATCATGACGGCGCTCAAGGCGGCCTTCGCGCGGATTGAAGAGCTCCGCCCGGTGGCGGAGCTCCTCAGCGACTAGTTGAAGGTAGCGGGCGCCCGATTCAAGGCCCGGATGAACGCATCCGCCTGCGGGGGCATCGTCACTTTGGTGTCCATGACGATGTCGCGGGTGTGGATGCCGGCGCCGTACGCGTTCTCGTTGGCGTCGGTGTCGGGCTTGAGCACGCCGCCGGTGAGGTCGATGCCGGCGAAGAGGCCCTGGGCCCGCGAGTACGAGAGGATTTCGGCCTTCAGCTGCGCGTCGGTCATCGCGCGCGCGTTCCGTCCGACGGGTCCTGCCGCGAGCGAGGCTTCGGCGCCGAGCGCGACTTTGTCCTCGAGCAGATGCTTGACGCCATTGTCGTTCATGACGAGCAGCACCAGGTCGGTCGACTGGCCGCCGATCTGGAATCCGACGCTGCCCTTGGCGAGCATCATGAACGCCGGCGGCGTCCACGCGCCGGCCTTTCGGCAGCTCAGCACGCCCTTGCCGTATTCGCCGCCGAAGATGAACGCGGCCTTCTTCGTGTTCGGAATGACGACGACGCATTCGGCGCGCTGCCAGAGTTCCTGCGGGACGTCGTTGTCGGGCGTCGCGTGGAGTTCCTGAATCACCTCGGCCGCGTCCTGCAGCCGTTTGGCCTCGCCGCTCGACATCGCCGCGCTCAACGCGACGGACGAGGCAAGAACCGTTATGCCTGCGAACACCATCTTACGCATGGGCCCTCCTCCCACTGCTCTTCCGCTTGCGCGGAACTTTTCCGCCGGCGCGGCGCGCCTCGGACAATCCAATCGCAATCGCCTGCTTGCGGCTCGTCACTCTCTTGCCGGAGCGCCCGCTGCGAAGCGTGCCGTGCTTCCGTTCGTGCATCGCGCGCTTCACTTTGCTCTGCGCTTTCTTCCCGTACTTGGCCATCAGTGATCTCCTCTAGATTCGCTGCGCGAAGAAAGTGCAAACAACCTTCCAAGCGCGGACCTGAAGGTCCGCGGCTACAGCTGGGATCCCGGCCGTAGCAGCAGACCTTCAGGTCTGCTCTTCCTCGTTCAGTTCGCCGAGGTGTCGTGCGAGAAGATCCGGCCTTTGTCGAGGCCGAAAGATGGGTTGGCGCGCGTGCCGGTGATTTTGATGGGGATCGCGCTGCCGCCGCCGTCGCGCTTGAACAGCGGATCGATCGCCTTGAGCAGGACGTGCTTGATGCCCGTCGTCGTGTCGGAGATCTTCGCGTCCATGAACAGCGTGCCCTTGAAGTTCATGTCCTCGCGCTCGAGCTGGTAGTTGCCGGCGAGCTGCACGAGCGCGCCGGGGACGTCGAACGTCACGTCGGGAATCTGCAGCGTGCCGCCGGACAGCTTGAACCGGCCGTCGAACTTCGACAGCACGTGCGCCGGGTCCTGCACGTCGTCGGGATGGCCGCGCCCCCGGCGGCTCAGCTCGGCGATCTTCCGCTGCACGGTGTCGCTCATGAACCGCGCGCCGGCGAGCGTGAAGTGTCCGTCGAGCCGGAGCTTGTTCACGACGTCGACGTCGCCGGGCGGCAGGACGAACGACGTCTTCAGCCGCAGCGAGCCGGTCATCGGCGGCTTCGGCGCGTTGACCGCGAGCCGCAGCAGATCCTCGAGCCGGCCGCGATCGATCGACACGTCGAGCGTCGTCGTGCGGCCATGCTTGGTCGGGTTGCCGAGGACCGTGCCCTTCGCGACGAGCCTGGTGTTCAGAAACGTCGCGTCGATCTCGTCCAGGATCGTGTTGCCGTTCGTGCCGTCGACGATCGTGTGATACGTCGCGTGCAGCGGCACCGGCTGGCCGCCCGTCTTCACGATGCGGAATTCCGGGGTGTCGGTTTCGCCGTGGACGTCGATGCGATCCAGCTTGCCGCCGAACTGGCCGCGCGCGCTCAGCGTGCCGGAGATGCCGTTGAAGACGCCGAGATCCGCGTGCGCGAAGGTGAAGAGGCCGTCGAGCGGCGTGTCGCCCGGTTCGTCCGGCGCCCACGGGCCGAATGACCCGCGCGTGACGATTTCGCCCGGTGGCACCGCGTTGGTCAGCGTCGCCTCGAAGGGCATCGCCGTGCCGGCGGCGACCGATGTCATGTGAAGATCGTGGATGTTCCAGACACGGGGCGCCTTGCCGGGTTTCGACGGGATAATCGTCAGGCGCGCGTTCATCGAGTAGAGGTGATCGACGATGAGCGCGCGCGCGATCGCCTCGGCGCGATCGGGCTGCCGCAGCGACGGCGCCCCGGCCGGTTCCTCGTCGACGTCCTTGCGCGGCCGCGCGTCGTCGTTTCGGTCGGGAGGGATGGCGATGTCGAGGCCGTCGATGGTGACGCGCGAGATGTGATGGCGCCAGAACGTCAGCAGACCGGCCTCGGCGGAGAAATGCGCGATCGTGATGAGCGGCGGGACGTCCGTCCGGCCGCGATGCCGGATCGTCAGGCCGCGGCCTTCGGCGCGCAGCGACGGCAGCGTCTGGAGATGGAGCTCTTTGAGTTCGACCTGCGCGTCGAGATGTTCAGACAGCGAGGCGACCAGTTTCTCGCGCGCCCTGTCTTCGGAAAGCGGCGCCACGGCCACGGCCGCGACGGCAATGATGGCAGCGAGCGCCACCAGTAAAACGAGGCTGATGACCACCGACCTGCGCACGGGCAAGGGGGTTGCAAGATGACAGCCAAACTGGTGCTGCGCAAACTTGCGGCTCGCTTGTTTACTGATGACCTTCTGGGATGGTCCGCCCAGATCTCGTACTACTTCTTTCTTGCGCTGTTTCCCGCCCTGATCTGCCTCGTCGCCATCGCGAGTTTCTTTCCGATTGAACATTTCACCGACGTCATCCTCGGCGTCCTCACCCGCCTCGCGCCGCAGGACGTGCTGTCGCTCGTCGCACGCCAGCTCATGGTGATCGCCGAAACGCGGAGCGCCGGGTTGCTCACCTTCGGGATCATCGGCACCGTGTGGACGGCGTCGGCCGGCATGCAGACGCTCATCCGTACGCTCAACTTCGCGTATCACGTCCCCGAGACGCGCCCGTGGTGGCGCGTCCGCGTCCGCGCGATGATCCTGACGCTCATCGTTCCGGCATTCGTCCTGGCGTCGATGACCGTCGTGCTCGTCGGCCCCGTGCTCGGCGAGCGCCTCGCCGACGCGCTGCATCTGAGCGCCGTCTTCGTCTGGACCTGGCGCATCGTCCACTGGCCGCTCATCTTCGTGCTCGCGGTATCGGGGCTGTCCTTCGTCTACACCGTCGGCCCCGACGCGTCACACCGGTGGCGGTGTCTCTTCCCCGGCGCCTCGATGGCGACGCTGATCTGGCTCGGCGCCTCGCTCGGCCTGCGCTGGTACGTGTCGTCGCTCGCGACCTACCAGAAGACCTACGGCACGATCGGCACCGCGCTCGTGATCCTGCTCTGGTTCTACGTTTCCGGGTTTGCCTTGCTGCTCGGAGCTGAACTGAACTCCGTCATGAATGAAGTAGTCCCCGGTCGCCAGTCTTCAGTCCCAAGTCATTAGTCCGGAGTCGGGACGGTACGCTCTTTGAACCTCAGCATGCGGCATGTCGGCCTTTTCCGTACGCGGCGCAGCTTTCTCGATCGCGCTCGTCGCTGTCGCCGCCGCCGCTTCCGCCTGCCGCGACTCGGGAACGATTAAGGTCAAGTCGCTCAACTTCAAAGGCGTCACAGCGGTCAACACCGGCGATCTGAAGAACGCGCTGGCGACGAAGACGAGCTCGAAGTTCTTCTTCGGCAAGACGCACTTCTTCGATCGCAGCCAGTTCGAGAACGACCTCAAACGGATCACGGCGTTCTACGGCGACCACGGCTATCCGCACGCGCGCGTCACCAACTTCGACGTGAAGCTCAGCCCGAAGCAGGACGCCGTCGACGTGACGCTCACCATCGACGAAGGCGATCCCGTCATCGTCAAATCGATCGATTACAAGGGCTTCGACATCGTGCCCGAGCGGCATTTCAACACCGTCAAGCACGACGCGCCGATCAAGGTGAATCAGCCGCGCAACAAGCAGTACGTGCTGACGACGCAGGAGATGGCGCTCAACGAGCTGCGCGACCACGGCTACCCGTACGCGAAGGTCACCGTCGACGAGGACGACGGCCCCGACGGCCTGCAGGCGACGCTGACCTTTGTCGGCGAGCCCGGCAAGATCGCGTACTTCGGGCCGACGACGGTCCAGGGCAACGAGAGCGTCAGCGATCGCGTGATTCTGCGGCAGGTGCCGTACAAACAGGGCGATCTCTATCGACGCAGCCGCGTCCAGGACGCGCAGCGGCGCATCTACGGCCTCTCGCTCTTCAGCTTCGCGAACATCGAGCCGGTGGACATCGAGAAACAGCCCGAGATCGTGCCGACGCGGATCACCGTCGCGGAGGGCAACAAGCAGCGCGTCGATCTGTCCCTCGGGTACGGCACCGAGGAACAGGTGCGCGCGGACGTCGAGTACCACAAGCTGAATTTCCTCGGCGGGGCGCGCGACGCGGGCGTCCGCGCGCGGTGGTCGTCGCTCGATCGCGGCCTGCAGTTCAACTTCAACCAGCCGTACCTCTTCGAGCCGCACACCTCGCTCGGCCTGCAGGCGCAGCAGTGGTATGCGTTCACGCCGGCGTATCAGACGACGACGACGGGCGGATCGGCGACGGCGACGTATCGGCTGCGGCAGAAGACGGACGCGTCGTTCACGTTCCGCTCGGAGCGCGACGTCAGCACCATCAACCCCGACGTCTCGGCGGATCCGAAGCTGCGCAACAACCTGATCGCGCTCGGACTCAATCCCGACACGCTCGATCAGCGCGGCATGCTCAACTCGTTCAAGATCGAAGGGCACCACTCGACGGCCGACAACCTGCTGGACGCGCGCAAGGGCTACCAGGCGACGCTCGCCTTTGAAGAAGCCGGCCACCTGCTGCCGGGCTCGTTCCGCTTCACGCAGGTCACGCTCGACGGCCGCCACTACTTCTCCGTCGGCAGCCGGTTCACGCTCGCCAACCGCGCGCAGCTCGGCAATATCAGCGCGCCCGCGGACGACCCCACCGCGGTGCCTTTCTCGCGAAAGTTTTTCCTCGGCGGGGCGACGAGCGTTCGCGGGTGGGGGCGCTACGAGCTCAGCCCGCTGAGCGAATCGGGCCTGCCGATCGGCGGCAACAGCATGTTCGAGTACAGCCTCGAAGGCCGCGAGCGGATCCGCGGCAGCTTCGGCGCGGTCCTGTTCTTCGACACCGGCAACGTCTGGGCGGACAGCTGGCAGATCAAACTGAACGATCTGCGCCGCGCCGTCGGCGCCGGCCTCCGCTACCAGACGCCCGTCGGTCCGCTTCGCTTCGACGTCGGCTACCAGCTCAACCCGATCCCGGGACTGCTCGTGAACGGCGAACCCCAGACGAGAAGGTGGCGCATGCACTTCAGCATCGGCCAGGCCTTCTGACCCCAGGTCGCACATGAGACGGCTGACACGAATCCTGCTCTGGACCGCCGGCGCCATCCTCACGCTGGTCCTGCTCGCCGGCGTCGTCATCGAGACGCCGTTCTTCAAGAACTGGCTGCGCGGCGTCATCATCCGCCAGGCCAACGAGCACCTCAACGGCACGCTGGCCGTCGGCCATTTCGGCGGCAACCTGTTCACGGGCGCCGAGCTCGACGACGTCGCGGTGATGATGGACAACGAGAAGGTCGCGTCGATCGACAGCGTCCGCGTGCGCTACAGCATCCCGCGGCTGATTCGCGGCGGCACGACCGTCGACAGCCTCACGCTCGTCCACCCCGTCGTCATCGCGCACCGCGAAGGCGGCGGCTGGCAGCTCGCGCGGCTGGT
>DATNBT010000470.1:0-4158 GCA_035571855.1 Vicinamibacterales bacterium | reverse complement strand
AGAGCTCTTCGCCCGTGTGCGGCGCGAACGGCGACAGCATCAGCACGAGCGAGTCGAGCGCTTCCCGCATGACGGCCGCCGTCTGCGGGCGGACGTCGACCCCGGCCGGCGGGTTCTTCGACGGCTGTCCGAGCGGCGTCGTGTCGCTGAACGCGTAGAGCTCGTTCACGAGCTCCATCATCGACGAGACGGCGGTGTTCAGATGCATCCGCTCTTCGATGTCGACCGTCGTCCGCCGAATCGTGTCGTGCGTCTTGCGGCGGACGGCCTTCTCAGCGTCGGTGAGCTCTTCCATCCTGCCCGTCCCGCCCATCCTGCCAGCCCAGTGGTCCACGATTCTCCACACTCGGAGCAGGAAACGAAATGCGCCTTCGATTCCTGCATCACTCCACTCGACTTCCTTTTCCGGCGGCGCCACGAACATCACGTACAGCCGCAGCGCGTCGGCCCCGTACTTCGACACCATCTCGTCCGGATCGACGACGTTGCCCTTGGACTTCGACATCGCCGCCCCGCCCTTGAGCACCATGCCCTGCGTGAGGAGGCGCTTGAACGGCTCGTCGTAGTCGATGAGGCCGACGTCCCGGAGGACGCGCGTGAAGAAGCGCGAGTACAGCAGATGCAGAATCGCGTGCTCGACGCCGCCGCTGTAGAAGTCGACGGGCTCCCAGTATTTCGCCGGGGCCTTGCCGAACGGCAGCTCCGCGTTGTGCGGATCGGCGAACCGGAGGAAATACCAGGACGAATCGACGAACGTGTCCATCGTGTCCGTCTCACGCCGCGCGGGACCGCCGCACTTCGGGCACGTCACGTTCACGAACTCCGGAATCGTCGCCAGCGGCGAGTCGCCCCGGCCGGTGAATTGCGCGACCTTCGGCAACTCGACCGGCAGCTGCTCGTACGGGACGCCGACGACGCCGTCCTTGTCGCAGTAGATGATCGGAATCGGCGTGCCCCAGTAGCGCTGGCGCGAGATGCCCCAGTCCTTGAGCCGGTACTGCGTCTCGCCTCTGCCGATGCCGCGCTTCTCCGCGTCGGCAATCATCCGGGTCATCACCGCCGGCGCTTCCGATCCCGAGTACTCGCCCGAGTCGACGAGCGTCCCGTAGTTGGTCGTCGCATCGGTGAGGTCGTCGGCCGTCGCCGGCGTTTCTTTCGAGCGGACGACGATCCGGATGGGCAGCTTGTACTTCCTGGCGAACTCGAAGTCGCGCTCGTCGTGCGCGGGCACCGCCATGATGGCGCCCGTGCCGTACTCCGCGAGCACGAAGTTGCCGACCCAGATCGGGATCTTCTCGTTCGTGAACGGGTTGATCGCGAACCGGCCGGTGTCGATGCCCTCTTTGCCTCCCATCCGCGTTTCTTTGTCCTGCGCTTTGAAGACGCGGACGTCGGTCCTGAATGTCTCGACCAGCGGATGTTCAGGAGCGAGCACAACGAACGTCGCGCCGTAAATGGTATCGATGCGCGTCGTGAAGACCTCGATGTCGAGCCCCGAGTCCCGAGCCCCTGGCTCCGGCGCGACCTTGAACTTCAGTCGAGCGCCCTCGGACCGGCCGATCCAGTTGCGCTGCATCACGACGACTTTGTCCGGCCATTCCTTCAGCGTCTCGAGACCGGCGAGCAGCTCGTCGGCGTACGCGGTGATCTTGAAGAACCACTGCTCGAGCGAGCGTTCCTCGACCTGCGTGCCGCAGCGCCAGCAGCAGCCGTCGATCACCTGCTCGTTGGCGAGCACGGTGTTGTCGACCGGACACCAGTTGACGGTCGAGCGCTTGCGGTACGCGAGGCCGCGCTCGAACATCTTCAGGAAGATCCACTGGTTGAACTTGTAGTACTCGGGCAGACAGGTCGCGATCTCGCGGTCCCAGTCGTAGCTGATGCCGAGCCGCTGGAGCTGCCCCTTCATGTGGGCGATGTTGCCGAGCGTGGACGCCTCGGGGTGCGTGCCCGTCTTGATCGCGGCGTTCTCGGCCGGGAGGCCGAACGCGTCCCAGCCGAACGGATGGAGCACGTTGTAGCCGCGCATGCGGAGCGTGCGCGCGGCGACGTCGCCGATCGTGTAGTTGCGGACGTGTCCCATGTGCGCGTGCCCGGACGGGTACGCGAACATCTCGAGGCAGTAGAACTTCTTCCGGCTGCCGTCGACGTCGGTCTTGAAGGCACGCGACTCGTTCCAGCGCGCCTGCCATTTCTTATCCAACTCTTGCGGTTTGTAGTCGGCCACAATGCTCCGGCAGGTAGTGTCCGCCTTCAGGCGGGCCTCTCTATTGTAGCTGCCAGCGTTTGCCGAGCGCTCGCACGGCGGCGTCGGCCGACGCCCTGCCGCGCCGTGTGTCTGTCGCCGCGGTCGGCCACTTCGGCGCCGACGCGGCGCCCGACAGCGTCTGCACGACGGCGTCGAGCGAGCCCTCGAGCGCTCTCAGGTCGTAGCCGCCTTCGGTGACGAGCGCCAGCCGTCCCTTGCAGCACTCGTCCGCCACCCTCCTCAGCGCCATCGTCATCGCCGCGAAACCCGGCTCGGTCGCGCGCATCGTCGCCAGCGGATCGCGCTGATGCGCGTCGAAGCCGGCGGACACGAGGATCAGATCCGGCGAGAACTGCCGCAGGACGGGCAGCGCGACGCGATCGAAGACGTACTCGAAGTCGGCATCGGTGCCGCCGGACTCGAGCGGCAGGTTGACCGTGAAGCCTTCGCCGGGACCGGTGCCGATCTCCTCGGACGCGCCGGTGCCCGGGTAATACGGGTACTGGTGCGTCGAGACATAGAGCACGCTCGGGTCGCGCTCGAACATGTGCTGCGTGCCGTTGCCGTGGTGGACGTCGTAGTCGACGATCGCGACGCGGCGGGCGCCGAGCGCGTGCCGTGCATGCGCGGCGGCCACGGCGACGTTGTTGAACAGGCAGAACCCCATCGCATGCGCGTGCTCGGCGTGGTGGCCGGGCGGACGCATCATCGCCAGCGCGTAGCGATGCTGCTCGCTCATCGTCCGTTCGACGGCGTCGATCGCGGCGCCGGCCGCGAGCAGCGCCACCTCGTACGACTCCGGCGACGTATACGTATCCGGATCCAGCGCGACCGCCCGATCGCGAAGCTCTGAAATCCGCTGGATGTAATGGATGTCGTGCACGCGGGCGAGCTGCTCGTGCGTCGCTTCACGCGGCGCCACCACTTCCCCGCCGCCCGCACGCCAGCGGCCGGCGACCGTTTCCATCACCTGCGCGCGTTCGGGGCGCTCGGGATGTCCCGGCGGCGTCTGATGTTCGGCGAAGCGGTGGCTGGAGACGAGAATCAGCGGCACGAGGATATTTTACGGGGACAGGGACTGGGGACTGGGGATTAGGTGTGAATGTCAAAGAGGTTGTTCATTTCATGCAGCCTCTTGAAAACGCGTCCACGGCGAGCGCCGGCCGAGACTCGTGTGGGGACGCCGGTGGTTGTAGAAGCGGAGGTACGGCACCAGCGCCGCCGTCCTCCGCGCCGAGCTGACGAAGGCCCGCTTGTAGGCCCATTCGCGCAGCAGTGTCTGGATGAAGCGTTCGGCTTTGCCGTTCGTCCGTGGCGTGTAGGGACGCGTAAAGCGGTGACGGAGCTGCCAGGTGCGGCAGACGCCCGCGAACCGCCGTGATTTGTAGCCCGCCCCATTGTCGGTCAACACACGACGGACGGTCACTCCCCGTCGCCGAAACCAGACGAGCGCATTCCGCAGAAACGCCGCACAGGCGCGTCGGCGTTGCGACCGGCGGACTTCGACGAAGGCCACGCGCGTCGCGTCGTCGATCGCGACGTGGACGTACTCGTACCCGACGCCCCGATGTTTCCGCGACAAATCGCCATGAATGCGATGGCCCACGCCACGGATGCGACTGAGCGGCTTGATATCGAGGTGCAGCAGATCGCCCGCGCCGGGCCACTCGTACCGCTGCACGGCCGGCGGCGGCTCGAGTCGACTCACGCGATTGAGCCCGACGCGCTGGAGCACCCGCGTGACCGTCGACCGTGGCATGCCAAGACGGGCACTGATCTCCCAGGCGGTCGCCCGCGTCGCTCGCAGGCCGACGATCGTCGCGATCACGTCCCCGGGCACCCGCCGGGGCTGGCGACAGGGACGCGACGACCGATCCGCGAGCGCGCCGTCGCCGCGCGCCAACCATTTC